>JAAZBY010000185.1 GCA_012513595.1 Chloroflexota bacterium | reverse complement strand
CGTTGACGGCGACGGAGCGCATGGTGACGGCCTCTCCCCAGCAGCGCATGGCCGGGAGGAGGGGGCGGATATCTGGCGACATGGCCTGCCCGCGGGCGCCGAGGGTGTCCATGACGTCCATCAGCACGGCCGAGTAGCAGCGAGAGAGGACCTCAGCATACGGCGCATAGCGCATGGGGGCTCCTTTCCGGGGCCGCGTCACTCACCGAGGGCGAGACTGTAGCGCAGGGCCAGGTCGACCCGCGCCATGGCGGCCTCCTCGAGGCGACCGATGGGGCGGACGGCGTCGCTTCCGCGGGGCGGGCGCAGCCTCGAGGAGGGCCCCGTCTGGTGGATGGTGGCCAGTTGCGCGCAGTTCACCACGCTGACCTCGGGAAGGCCCGTCTCGTCCGGCTCCAGGATGACGACGAAGGGGTAGGGGCGCGGCGGCACCCGGCTCGTGATGGCGGCCACCATCGTCGTGGGGCAGTGCAGGTTGCCGGTGTCGTTCTGGATGACGAGAGCAGGGCGCCCTGCGCCCTGCGCGCTCCCCTGGAGGGGGTCGAACGCGACCCAATAGATCTCGCCGCGCCTAACGCTCATCGTCCCAGGCCTCCGCAGCGGGGCCGGCGCTGGCCTCGGCAAAGGCGGCGCCCTCTGCGGCGAAGAAGCGGTACCCCTCGGCGGCAAGGGCTTCCTGGGTCTCTCGCTGGGCGGCGGCCAGGCACACGCAGATCACCTGGCTACGGCTGGTGCCGGCGCGGCGGGCCTGCTCATCGGCATAGGCCGCCAGGTCGGCGGGCAGGCTGATGGAGATCTTGACGAGCCGTTCCGACGGACGTTGCATCGCTGCCCCCTTACCGTTCGGTATGACCGGATCATACTACCGCCGGGTGCGCACTGCAAGGGGTTACGGGGATGGGGCGGCCTCGCGGCCCGCTCCGCCAACCGGGTGCGCGCCCGCCGCCAGGCCCGCCAGGTCCCCGGGCAGGGGGCGCACGCCGGCGGCCAGGAGGTGCGTGTTGGCGGGCAGGTCCAGGGTGTAGACCGCTTTGCCCCAGCCGAGGGCCTCGCGGACCAGCGCCTCGGAGTGACCGCCGGGGCGGGCATGGGGCAGGAAGAGCCCCGAGGATAGCGCCGCAAGCAGGCGGTTCCGCTCCGCCGCGCTGCGCCGATCCAGCCGGCGCGGCGCCTCGGCGTGGGCCGCCAGGAGGATGAGGCGCCCTTCCGCCAGCGCCGGCCGCCAGGAGGGGTCCACCCGGGCGATGGCCGGGCCTCGCGGCCGGCAGATGAGCAGCGGCTGGCCCCCGCGCAGCAGAAAGCGCAGGCACTCCCGCTCCATCGGCGCGTCAAACCCGCCGGCCACCGGCACGCCCGCCTCACGCAGGGCCACCGCCGCGTCGTAAGCGCCCAGGATGGCGTCCCCGGGGCAGCGCACCGAGCAGACCAGCCCCAACCAGGGGAGCCCGCCCACCATCTCCGCCGGCCCCCAGCCGGCCAGGGCCGGCGGGGCGGCCTCGCCCAAGAGGGGCGCCAGGCCGGCGGGGTAGCCGGCCTCTCCGCGGCGCAGGAACCAGGCCTCCGGCGCGCTACCCGTCGCCATGCGCGGCCAGCCAGGCGCGCCCGGCGTCCGAGATCTCCCAGATGCCCCG
>JAAZBY010000184.1 GCA_012513595.1 Chloroflexota bacterium | reverse complement strand
GGAGGGGCTTTCGGCTTTGAGGAGCCAGAACCGGCTCCGGCCGAGGAAGCCCCTGGCGACGAGGCCCCCGCTCCTGCCGCTGAGCCCGCGGCTGCCGCTGAGCCCGCGGCTGCCGAGGCCACCCCGGAAGCCCCCGCAGAAGCGGACCAGACGCCCGAACCGACCGCCGAGCCAGCGGCCGAGGAGCAGCCCACCCCCGCCGCGCAGGAGGCCGCCCAGCCCGCTGTAGCCCCCACGACGGCCCCGGAGCCGGAGGTGGGCGAGGGCCTGAACGCGCCCATACCGACGTTTGGGTTTGACTGGGACGAGCACAGCACACTCTCAACGGACAAGGTGGCGGACGCCAGTGACCCGACCAGGAAGGAAGGGTAGCACCCATGGCAGACCAGACGGCCGACCGCGACAGAGAACTGCCCATACTCGAACACCTTCTGGAGCTGCGTTCGCGGCTGATCAAGGCCTCGTTGGCCCTGTTTGTGGGCACCGCTGTCAGCATCGCTTTTGCCAAGCGCGGGCTGGAGCTCCTGCTGCTGCCGCTCCCCATCCCCCCGCAGACCCTGGCGCCCACCGAGGCGTTTGTGGTCTACTTTCGCGTCGCCCTGATCGGCGGGCTGGACCTGGCCATGCCGGTCATCGTGTACCAGCTGGTGGCCTTTCTGTTGCCGGGCATGCTCCCCAACGAGCGTAAGTACCTACTGTGGTCGCTCCCGGGGGTGGGGATCTGCTTTGCCGGAGGGGTAGCCTTTGCCTCGTTCATCATGCTGCCCGCGGCGATTACGTTCATGCAGGGCTTTCTGAACGATATCATCGAGCAGCAGTGGACGCTAAACAACTATATCTCCTTCGTCACCAATGCCCTGTTCTGGATGGGCATGGTCTTCCAGACGCCGCTTATCTTGTTCCTGCTGGCCAAGCTGGACCTAGTGACGGCTCAGCAGCTCGCCAAGGTGCGCAAGTTCGCCATCCTGGGCTGCGCCATCATCGCCGCGGTGGTCACCCCCACGCCGGACCCCGTCAACATGATGATCGTCATGATCCCGCTCTATCTCTTGTACGAGGTGGGCGTGATCCTGGCACGCTTTGCCCGCATCGGTCGCAAGGACGAAGGCGTCGCTCCGCGGAGGGCTCGCTCGAAGGACTGAGCGCCACCCGCGACCGTGCGATATGGCGCTCGATACAGCCTGGACTGGTTGCGAGCCGTCACACTGGCCACGATCTACAGGCCGGTGCGACGGCTCGCGTGATATATGACGATAGCGCGATGAAAGGGAGAGGAATGGCAGAAAAGACGCGGGTGGTCATCATGGGGGCCGCCGGACGGGACTTTCACAACTTTAACGTCTACTTTCGCGACAACGCGGCCTACGAGGTGGTCGCCTTCACCGCCGAGCAGATCCCCGACATCGCCGGCCGTACCTATCCGACGGAGCTGGCCGGGGCCCTCTACCCGCAGGGGATCCCTATCTACCCCGAGGCGGAGCTGGAGGACATCCTCGCGCGTGAGAGCGTGCAGCAGGTAGTGCTGGCCTACTCGGACATGTCCCACGAGCAGGTCATGCACCTCGGCTCACGGGTGCTGGCCTGCGGGCCCGATTTTCGCCTGATGGGGCCCGACAGTACCATGCTGGACGCCAAAGTCCCGGTGATCTCGGTGTGTGCGGTGCGCACCGGCGCGGGAAAAAGCCAGACGACGCGTCGCGTCATCGAGCTGTTGCGCGGGGCCGGTCGTCGCGTCGTCGTGGTGCGGCACCCGATGCCCTACGGTAACCTGGCCGCCCAGGCCTGCCAGCGCTTCGCCACCTACGACGACCTCGAGGCCCACGAGGTAACCATTGAGGAGCGCGAGGAATACGAGCCGCACATCGAGCACGGCACCGTGGTCTATGCCGGGGTGGACTATGGCCAGATCCTGGCCTCCGCCCAGCAGGAGGCCGATGTCGTCGTCTGGGACGGCGGCAACAACGACCTGTCTTTCTACCGTCCGGACCTGCACATCGTGGTGGCCGACCCGCACCGCCCCGGCCATGAGCTGACCCATCACCCCGGTGAGGCCAACCTGCGCATGGCCGACGTCGTGGTGATCAACAAGGTCGAGACGGCAGAGCCCGCTGCAATCCGCCAGGTGCACGACAACATCCGCGCCGTGAACCCGCGCGCGGTGGTGATCGAGGCCGCCTCACCCATCACGGTGAGCGACCCGGCCGCCATTCAGGGCCGGCGGGTCCTAGTAGTTGAGGATGGCCCCACCCTGACCCACGGGGGAATGGCCTACGGCGCCGGGTTGGTGGCCGCCAGACGGCACGGGGCCGGCGAGATCGTCGATCCGCGCCCGTACGCGGTGGGCTCAATCGCCGGGGTCTACAAGAAGTATGGACACGTCGGGCCCGTGCTTCCCGCCATGGGCTACGGTGCCACGCAGGTCAGCGAGCTCAAGCGTACGATCGACGCCACCCCCTGCGACGCCGTCCTGGTCGCCACTCCGATCGACCTGGGGCGGCTGCTGCAGGTGAGCAAGCCGATGGTACGGCTGAGCTACCAGCTCCAGGAGCTGGGGCACCCGGACCTGGCGGACGTCCTGCAACCCTACCTGCGTGCCCGCTAGCCTGCCCGGCGCCGACACGCCGCAGTACCTGGAGACGCGCCGCCTGCGCTGGCTCACGCTGCCAGGGGTTAGGTCATCCTGTTGCGGAAGATGGTGTTCCTGGGCCTTGGCCCTGAGCCGCTTCTTGGAGAACCGCGGCTGACGGGATCGTTCCTCCCCGTCACCGCATGCGCTGCTCTTCTCGACGGCAAAGATGACAGGCTTCAGGAGCAGCGGGAAGGTGCAGCAAACGGGCATAAAGGTTTGGAAGCAAAGCGAGCTTGTTCGGGTATCGGTTATGACGATCCCGAACAAGCTCGCTGACGTTTGTTCCTATCTATCGAACTCGACTGCGACACCAAGCGAGTAAGGCGAACGCGCTATCTCCCCTTGTCAGAAGGAGCTCCTGCGCGTCGTTGTCCCTGCCGCCTCATGATAACGGTCAGGACGACGCTCAACAGAATGAGAATGCTAAAGTAAAAAACTGGGTAGACGGTCACGGTGATGAAGCGCGCATATGGAAAGGCCCGCAAGGGATGCACGGCAAGCCGAACAATGGTAAACCATAAGGCGTAAAGCAAGGCACCCACACCGCTCGGAAGCCGCCTGCGGCGCATCAGGGGCAGGATCGCGCAAAGCCCAAGCGCCGCCCCTGAGAACTCGTAGAGCTGCGTTGGGTGTACGGTGCGATTCTGTGCCTGAAGCAGCGGCAGGGTATCCAGATAGTCATAGATCACCTCATTCGCCGGGAACCGCATGCCGAAAGCGCCTCCGGTGGGCCTGCCGATACAGCAGCCGTTGAGGAAGCACCCGACCTTCAGCAGTACGATCGCCGCGCCCCCCGGCAGCACCATCGCGTCAAGCAGCGGCCAGGGGCTCTGTCTCTTGCAGAACGCAAAGAGAACGAGCGCGCCAACGCCGGCGACCAGACCACCCATGAGGGAAAGGTTGCGATAGGAAAGCGCCCACGGGCGAAACTCCTGCCCATAGGCGGACGGGTTGAGCACATAGTTCAGCAGCCGCGCGCCCACAAGGGCGGAGGGGGCCAGTAGGAGCGGAAGCAGATACCGCCAGCCCCCAAGTCGCGCCTTACGGAGGTTCGAGTATGCCAGCCCCATCGCAGCAGCCCCCGCAAGGGCGGCGCAGACATAGTAGGTCTGCACGTGAAAGCCGAGCAGGGTGATGTAGGGCAGCATGTCAGCCCGTCTTCACAATATCGAGCGACACAGTGAGGTAGCAGGCGATCATGTCGTATTTCGGGGCATAGAGGCCAAGCTGTGTCTCGGAGCTCTTTAGCCGGATGGCGCCATCCGGCTCTTTGGTAACGACAATGGTGCTCTCGCCGTGTTCTCCCTGCACAATGAGCATCCCCGTCTTGTATGTCCCCTCCACCGAAACCGGGGTGGGTTCTCCCTTCGTGTTGATGACATCCACCAGGATGGTGCAGCGGCCGGAGGCCGGATCGTCGGATGAGATAGTGATGGAGGAAACGGTCAGGGCTTCCTCCTGCATTAGCTCGGTCAGCACTGCGTCGCACTCCGCGCGGGACGCGACTTTGTCGCCTTCCGATTCGTTCACATAAGCCTCATAGCCCGCGTCGCTCACGCGCATGGCGAGGACGTCGGTATCTCCGCTGTAGGAACCTAGAATCTCCTCAAGAGAGGGTCCGCTCACCCCGATATCCACCCGCTGTACAAGGTCCTCCATGGTGAAGGACACTGTGGCTGCGGGCCCTTCGCTTGTGGACGCGCCCTTCTCATACAGCGAGAGTTCGCCCGGTGCGCCCGCCATGAGATAGCCCAGTACTGTGAACTGGATTCTGCCGTTTCCCTTGTCGTCGATCACGGTGCGCCAGCTATCCGGATCCTCCACAAAGTCGGGCACCGCAACGTATGCCTGCATCTGCGCGGCGTCGGAGATGGTCTTGTCAGCGGATAGACTGCCGTCGTAGATCTCTAGCGTGCAGACCCTGTTCAGGTCCCCGCGAATCTCGTTGAGCACCTTCAGGAGGTCCTTCTCC
>JAAZBY010000183.1 GCA_012513595.1 Chloroflexota bacterium | reverse complement strand
GCGTGCGCGCCGTCCCCGGTCAGCATCATCCGCCAGTAGCCCCACACGCCGCCGCCGGAACCGGCCCCCTCGGCCGTGGCCGAGCCGACGATCCGGGCGATCTCGGCGCGGTCCCGCCACAGGTAGACCAGGTAGGGCGCCGAGAGGAGCCCGCCCAGCGCCAGCCCGCCGGCCACCTCCCCCGGGCGCAGGCGCCGCCACCCCACCACGGCCAGGAACAGCGTCACCGGCAGGAGCAGCGCGCCGGTAAAGTGGGTGTTGGCCGCCGTGGCCAGGAGGGCCAGGTGCGCCGGCACCGCCCCGCGCCGGCCCTCGAGGAAGCCGGCCAGCCCGGTGGCCAACCAGGCCATCGCCAGCGGCGGCATCAGGTCCGGCTGCCAGACCTGCCGGGAATAGGCCACCGCCCAGGGGTTGGCGGCCAGGAGCCCGGCGGCCAGCAGCCCCGCCGCCCGCCCCCACCAGCGCCGCGCCGTCCACCAGGCGATGGCGACGCCGGCCACGTTCAGCGCGCCCGTCAGGAGCACGGCCGAGAGCGGGCTCTTCCAGATGGCCAAGGGGAGCGCATAGACATAATCGGCCAGGGGCGGCAGGTAGACGCCCACCGACGACTGCGTCCCCCAGAGGGGGAACTCTTGCCCGCCGGCGATCCCCAGCGCCAAAGCCGCGATGTGCGCCTCGTCCAGCCGGAACTGGGAGAGGCCCGGCCAGCCCAGCCGCAGCACGCCGGCCACGAGGAGAATAACAGCCAGCGCCAGCCGCTCACGGCGGCCGACGGGGGCGGCGGAGGGGCTGCCGGGGGCCGTCACGCGGCCCCGGTGAGCCGCCGGCTGATGGCGTTGTGCCGGGCCACCAGCTCGCCCACGTCGGCGGTGCACAGGGCGCCCTCCTCGACCACCACGCGCCCAGCGATCACCGAGAGGTCCACCTCCGGCGGGCGGCAGAAGAGGAGCGCCGCCACCGGGTCGGCCCCGGCCCCGGCCGCCCACAGGCGATCGGTGCGCACGCCGATCAGGTCGGCGGCCATGCCGGGGGCCAGGGCGCCGATATCGTCACGCCCGAGGACGGCGGCGCCGCCCAGGGTGGCCATCTCCAGCGCCTGGCGGGCGTTCAGCGCCGCGACGCCCCCCTGTACCCGCTGGAGGAGCAGCGCCTGCCGCGCCTCGGCGAACATATGCGACGAGTCGTTGGAGGCCGAGCCGTCCACCGCCAGCCCCACGCGCACGCCGGCCCCCAGGTAAGCGCGCACCGGCGCCACGCCCGAGCCGAGGCGCATGTTGCTTGACGGGCAGTGCGCCACGCCGGTGCCCGTCTCGGCCAGCAGGGCGATCTCTTCGGGGTTCGTCCACACCACGTGGGCCCACCAGACGTCGGGGCCCGTCCAGCCCAGGGAGTGCATGTAGGCCACCGGGCGCATCCCCGTGCGCCGCAGGCAGTAGGCCTCCTCATCGCGGGTCTCGGCGACGTGGGTGTGCAGCGTCAGCCCGCGCTGGCGGGCGAACTCGGCCGAGCGGCGCATCAGGCCCTCAGTGACGTTGAACGGCGCGCAGGGGGCGATGACGATGCGCACCATGCCGTAACGCTGCGGCTCATGGAACGCCTCATAGACGCGCTGGCAATCCCGCAGGACGGCCTCCTCGCCCTCGACGATGCTATCGGGCGGCAGCCCCCCTTTGGACTTGCCCAGCGACATGCTCCCCCGGCAGGCGTGCAGGCGCACGCCCAGCTCACGCGCCGCGGCGATCTCGTCGTCGAGCGTGGCTCCGTTGGGGAAGAGGTAGAGGTGGTCGCAGGCGGTGGTGCAGCCGGAGAGGACCAGCTCGGCCAGTACCAGCCGCGCCGAGGCGCCGATGGCCTCCGCGTCAAGCCGCGCCCAGAGCGGGTAGTGGGTGCGCAGCCAGGTAAAGAGGCCGGCGTCCTGCGCGGCGGGGAGGGCGCGCGTCAGCGATTGGAAAAAGTGGTGGTGCGTGTTGACCAGGCCCGGCAGGATGACCATGCCCGTCGCGTCGATGACGCGGTCTGCCGTCGCGGGGAGGGCGTCGGTGGGGCCTACGGCGACGATGGCGCCGTCCCGCGCCAGCAGGGCGCCATCGGCGATCTCACGGCGCGCGCCGTCCATGGTGACGAGAACCTGCGCATGGCGAACCAGCAGCGTGGGCACGGGGGGGCCTCCTCAGGCAAGTGAGCGGGGGCCATTCTAGCACAGGGGCAGGCTAGGGCGAAACGCTGAGGAGATCAGCAGCCGAATGCGCGGAGCCGCCCAAGTGGTTACGCCACGGCGTGCGGATGCCCAGACGGGTGGAAAGGCTTCGGCCGATTCAGGCCTCTATGCCCACAAGCACCAGGGGCACTGCCGGCACCCCACGGCCCTGCCGAACCACGTTGTAGAACTCGCCCTCATAGTAGGCCACCCCCGAGCTCATCTGGCTCTGCAGGGCCTTCATTGGCAGTATTTCAATGCCCACATCAACGCGATCACCGACGTAGAAGGCGAGGTGTTTCACAAACAGGTCATAGGCCACGAAGGCGTACTTGCCGAACTGCACCTCGACCGCCACACGCTCCTTCACAAAGTCAGTCTGGTTGTAGCTAAAGATCGGCGCCTCGCCAGCGGCCTCGATCTCGCGCTTCTGCTCCTCGGCTGGCATCGTGAGGGTGTGGCGGATCAGTCTCTCACTCCGCGTGACCCAGTAGCTCACGCGGCTCTCGCTCCAGCCCCTGGCCCTCAGTAGGGTACGGAAGGCGGCATTCATGTCGATCGGGCTGTAAAAGAGCTCACCCTTGGTCCGCTTTTCCCTGGAGACCTTGGTCTTGCAGGTCTCGGCGTCAACGGCGCCGATCACGGACCGCACGTCCTCCCACAGACCAGGTTTGTGGACGAGGAGATACTCGAGGCCGTTCAAGTGAGAGTAGGTCTCAGATACCCTCATCCACCTCTTTCTTGTCGTACTCTTCCGAATTCTCCAGCAGAACGGCCTGCTGCATGTCCGTCTGCCATGGTGACGTTATCAGCCTGTTTCCTGCTTGCGTGGGATCGTAGATCGGTTTGCCCATGGGGCGAGTGCGCAAGGTTCCGGCGATGGCCTGCCCGATCCGCTGGCGAGCCAACGCGACATACTTGTCAACAGTCTCCGCTCCCGCCCCCCGGCGGCCGTGCCGGATGGCGGCGATGATCGAGGTCCCCGTTCCAAGGAAGGGGTCTAGGACCCAGTCTCCCTCGTTGGTCATCGAGAGAACCAGGCGTTCGATCAGCTCAACCGGGTACTGGCAGGGATGCTCGGTCTTCTCCACGTGGTTGCTCTTGACATTGGGGATCGACCAGACGTCACCAGGGTTCTTGCCCAACGGGTTTCCAGAGTATTGCCCTGCTTTGGGTCCCTTGAAGTGTTTCTTGCCCGGGTACTTTTGCGGAACACGCACGGCATCAAGGTTGAACACATAGTCATCTGACTTGGTGAACCAAACGATGGTCTCGTAGCGGCCAGAGAACCGCCGGCTGCAGTGCAGGCCGTGCCCAAAGTGCCAGACGATGCGGTTGCGCATGCCCAGTCCGAGGCCGGCAAAGATCGGGTATAGGACGGCGTCCAGCGGAATGATCGTGCCCTTGTCGACAAAGTTGCCCACCTGCCAGCAGATGCTGCCTTTCTGAGACAGCACGCGTACACACTCGCGGATGATCTGAGCCTGCTGCTCCAGGTACACCTTGAGGTCGAGCCTCTCTTCGTACTCCTTGCCGATGTTGTACGGCGGTGAGGTGACCACCAGCTGCATCGACTCGTCAGGGATGCTGCGCAGCAGCTCCAGGCAGTCTCCCGGGTAGACGACGACCGACTCGGATGCGTCGAACGCATCAACGATGCGGTAGTCGCTCTTGAACAACGACTGTGCGTGACTCATGATCCACCTGTGCTTCAAACCACTCGCAGTGTCTTGTGGCGGGTGCCCCGGCGGCGGGTTACGACGGCAGTCGGGGCTCCCGCGCGTTCTGCCAGCCGCGAGCCCTGCTCCTGCCCGCCATACGGGACGCGCTGGCTAGGGCCAGTATGCCCCGGCAGCGGCGAACGAGTCAAGCGGTGACGCGGCCTACACGCACGCCGCAGCCACTCCCGCCCCTGGGCCTTGCGCGGACGGGGCAGACCTGCTATGGTAGGTCGGTTACCGCACCAGCGCACTCTACCGCGGCACTTTCCCGCACCATACCGCCCGGAGGGACCTATGGCCGACGACGGCCGGGAGCAGCAAGCCACGATCGCCACCAGCCCGCCCCACGCACCGGCCGACGCCGCCCGTGAGGCTTACCGCCAGGCGCGCATCGCCCACTGGGACGGCCTGGCCGGGCGGCCCCGCCGCGCCTCGGCCGCCTACCACCGCCGCCTGGAGGAGGTCTTTCGCTTCCTCGTGGCGCCCGGCCAGCGCGTGCTCGAGGTGGGCTGCGGCTGCGGCGACCTCCTCGCCGCCCTGCAACCCGCCGAGGGCGTGGGGCTCGACTTTTCCCCGGCCATGATCGCGGCCGCCCGCCAGCGCCACCCCGGCCTGCGCTTCATCGAGGGGGACGCGCACGCCCTGGCCGGCCTGGTCGACGGGCCGTTTGACGTCATCGTCCTGTCTGACTTGGTCAACGACCTGTGGGACGTGCAGGCCGTCCTCGAGCAGGTGCGCGCCATGGCCGCGCCGCATACGCGCATCGTCATCAACACCTACTCGCGCCTGTGGGAGCCGGCCCTGGCGCTGGCCGAGCGCCTCGGCCTGGCCCAGCCCACCCTGTACCAGAACTGGCTGACGCCCGACGACTTGGCCAACCTCCTGCACCTGGCCGGGTTCGAGGTCTTTCGCCGCTGGACGGAGATCATCTGGCCGCTGGCGACGCCCCTCTGGGGGCCGTTCTGCAACCGCTACCTGGCCCGGCTGTGGCCCTTCCGGCACCTGGCCCTGACCAACCTGTTCCTGGCCCGCCCGCTGGCCGAGGCCGCCCCCGCCGAGGACGAGCCGGTCGTCTCGGTGGTCATCCCGGCGCGTAACGAGGAGGGCAACGTCCCCCAGATCTTTGCCCGCGTTCCCGAGCTGGGCGGCGGCACCGAGATGGTCTTTGTGGAGGGGCACTCGCGCGACAACACCTACCAGGCCCTCGAAGAGGCCATCGCCGCGCACCCGGAGCGGCGCTGCGTCCTACTGCGGCAGAGCGGCGTCGGCAAGGGGGACGCCGTCCGCGCCGGCTTTGCCGCCGCCCACGGTGACGTGCTGATGATCCTCGACGCCGACCTGACCGTGCCGCCCGAGGACCTGCCCCGCTTTTACGAGGCGCTCCGCGCGGGCAAGGGGGAGTTCGTCAACGGCGTGCGCCTCGTCTACCCGATGGAGCGCGAGGCGATGCGCTTCTGGAACCTGCTGGGGAACAAGTTCTTCAGCATGGCCTTCTCCTGGCTGCTCGGCCAACCGGTGAAGGACACCCTCTGCGGCACCAAGGTGCTGTGGCGCCGCGACTATGAGCGGCTGGCGGCCAACCGTGCCTACTTTGGGGACTTTGA
Source organism: Chloroflexota bacterium (assembly GCA_012513595.1). The sequence continues at coordinate 13,822 of JAAZBY010000183.1, read as the reverse complement.
CCCCTTTGGCGACTTTGACCTCTTGTTCGGCGCGGCCAAGTTGGGGCTGCGCATCATCGACCTGCCCGTCCGCTACCGCGAGCGCACCTACGGGAGCACCAACATCCAGCGCTGGCGCCATGGCTGGCTGCTCTTGCGCATGGTCAGTTTCGCCGCGACGCGCATCAAGTTCGTCTAGCGCCGTCCGCCCTGCGCCCAGCCCCCGCGCCGCGGGGGAGTGAGGGATTCGCTTGGAACGCATACAACGCGCCTGCCGCGCCCATGGGCGGCTCCTCATCGCCATCCTGGCCGTCCTGCTGGTTCTGCCGAGCCTGGCCTGGATCGCCCTGGACCGGCAGGCCTGGCCCTGGGACCCGGCCTGGTACGGCGAGCTCTCGGTGGACCTCTACTACCTCCTGCGGCATGACCCGGCCCTCTGGCCGCGGATGATGGGCACCGCCTTTGGCCAGAAGGCCCCCGGCATCGCCTGGATCGGGCAGTTCTTCGTCCCGCTGGGGCAGTGGCTGGGCTCCATCGATGCGGGCCTCTTGGTCTCCATCGTGCTGACGCAGATGGCCGCCCTGGCGCTGACGGGCGGCGCCCTGCTGCGCCTGTCGCGCCGGGTTTCAGTGGCCGTGGTGGGGCTGGCGGCCCTGGCCGCCGGGCCGCTCTTTGTGGCCCTCTCGCACCAGTACTATGCCGAGCCGCTGCAGACCCTGGCGGTGGCCTGGTTCCTGTTCATCGCGGCCAGCGCGCCCGGCTGGGGGCGCCTGCGCACTCTGGGGCTCCTGCTGGCCGCCGCCGCGCTGGCCATGCTCGCCAAGGTCTCCTCGCCCCTGTACTGCCTGGGGCCCGGCCTGGTGGCGCTGGGCTACGCCTTCCGCCCGGGGACGCGTTTCGCCCGGCAGGAGTGGCGCGACGCGCGCGCCACGCTGCCCCTCCTGGCCGGGACGGTGCTGGCCGCCGGCACGGCGGGGTGGTACGTGGTCAACTGGCGCACGGTGGCGTGGCACGTCTCGCTCTCCTCCTTTGGGCCGACGGCCACCCTCTTTGGCTGGGAAGATACCTTCCTGCGCTCCTACGCCTACTGGCTGCGCGCCGCGCAGCAGAGCCTGTTCCTGCCGCAGGTGCTCGCGGGCCTGGGGCTGCTCCTGGGGGCCGCCCTGATCCTGGCCGTGGCGCGGGCGGCGCGGCAGAGCGCCCCGCGCGACGGGTTGACGCTGCTGGCCGTCGTCGCCGCGGTCGAGGTCCTCGGCGCCCTGGCCCTCTTTGCCCGGAGCCCCAACCGAGAGAACCGCTACCTGCTGCCGCTGGCCCCTTATGTGGCCGTGCTGGTGGCCTGGGCGCTGGCGCAGGTGAACCGCCATTGGGCCACGGCCCTCTGCCTGGCCGCCTTCCTCTACCAGGGGGGCGCCGCCTACGCGCAGACGCTGGGATTGGTGCCGGCCAATACGCGCCTCTCGCCCTGGCTGCTGGCCGTACAACAGGACGGCCGCGACGACGCGATGGTGGAGGCGGTCGTCTCACGCACGTGCGCGTCTGACGCGGACGCCTGGCGCTACAACATCGTGGGGGTGGACACGGCCTGGCTGAACCACAATACGATCACGTATTATGCGGCCAAGCGTCGCCTGCAGCAGGGGATCATGTGTCGCTACACGGGCCTGGGCTTCGCCGAGGCCGACGCGGAGAAGGCCTGGGAGCGGCTCCTGGCCCTGAACCCGCGCTACTATATCACGGCAGCGCCTGACTATTACCCCCCGGCGGACGACGCCCTCAACCTCGTCAGCCGGGAGGTGGAGGCCCGCGCCCTGGAGGGCACCTTTACGCCGCTCGCGGTGCCCCTGGCCGCTGACCTCCGCGTGGAGATCTACCTGCACACCGGCGAGTAGACGGGCACGGCGCTTTTCTGCGGCTGGACGCTTCGCCCCCCTCGGCCTACAATCTGCGCCGATCCCATCCCTGCCCGCGCGGAGGCCGCCATCTCCACCTATCGCGTCGCTATCGACGTCTATGAGGGGCCGCTCGACGTGCTCCTGCGCCTCATCGAGCGCCAGGAGCTCGACATCACCCAGGTCTCGCTGGCCATGGTGGCCGACCAGTACCTGGCGCACATCGCCCTGCTGCGCGAGCTCTCAGCCGCCAACCTGGCCGATTTCATGGTCATTGCCGCGCGGCTGCTGCTGATCAAGTCGCGGCACCTCTTGCCGCGCGACGAGGAGCCCCCCGAGGACCCCAACGAGGAAGACGTCGGCGAGGACCTGGCCCGCCGGCTGCGCGAGTACAAGCGCTACAAAGAGGCCGCCCTGGCCCTGCGCGGCCGCCAAGAGGAGGGCCAGCGCTCCTTCGTCCGCGTGGCGCCCCCGCCCGAGGTCAAGCGCCCGCCGCAGTTCGGCGAGCTGCCGCCCGCGGCCCTCCTGGAGGCCCTCCTGCGCGCCCTCGCCGAACACCCCTCCGCCCCGCCGGTGGACGAGGTGGTGGCGCCCGTGCCCGTGCACATCGCCGACTGCATCCGCGCGGTGCGCCGCGCCGTGCGCCGGCGGCCACGGGTGCGCCTGTCGACCATCCTGCGCGCGGCCCGTTCCCGGCTGGAGGTCATCGTTACCTTCCTGGCCGTGCTGGAGATGATCAAACAGCAGGAGCTCCGCGCGACGCAGGAGCGCGTCTTTGGCGAGGTCCTCCTGGAGCGCCGCACCCCCGACCCGCAGGCCGACATCGCCCCGCTGGACCTCAGCGAGTACGGCGAGGAGGGGGAGGTCTAGCGCGCGGCGCCGGCCCGGCGGCCGGCCAGCACCCGCGCGTAGAGGCCCAGGAGTTCCTCGGCGAGGGCCTCCCAGGAGTAGGTCGTGCGCATCAGGTCGGCCGCGGCGGCGCCCAGGCGGGCGCGCAGGGCCGCATCGCCGATCAGGCGCAGGCAGGCCTCGGCGAGGGCCGCCGCATCGCCCGACGGCGTGCAGAGGCCGCTGTGCCCATCGCGGACGTACTCGGTATTCTGGCCGACCGCCTCGGCCACCACCGGCACCCCCGCCGCCAGGAGCCCCGCTAGCTTGACGGAGCACTTGGTGCGGTTGACCAACGTGTCGTCGTAGGGGTAGATGGCCAGGTCTCCGGCGGCCACATAGTCGGGCAGCTCGGCCAGGGGCACCCAGCCGGCGGTGACCACGGCCTCGCGCAGGCCGGCCTCGTCGATCAGCCGGTAGAAGGCGGCCCCCTCCGCCGGGTAGAGCGCCTCGCCCACCACCAGCAGGCGCGCCTCGGGCGCCTGGGCGTGCACTTGGGCGAACGCCGCCGCGACGCGGGCCACGTCGAACTCGAAAAAGCGCGTTACCAGCAGGATCACCGGCCGCTCGCCGAGGCCCAGCGCGCCCCTGATGCGGGCGCCGTCACCGCGGATAGCCGGCGCCGCGCCGTTGGGCAGGTACAGGACCGTGCCCGGGTCCGCGCCGAGCCCCCAGGCCAGCGTTTCGAGCGCGCGGCTGGCGACGGTGACGCCATCCGCATGGCGCAGGCCCCAGCGCTCCTGGCAGGCAAAGAGGGCCTTGGCCACGGCGGGGTAGGGCTCCATCTCGTTCCAGCCGCCGGGGCCCTCCCAGTCGTCCTCGTCGACCACCACCGGCGGCCTGCCCGGCCGGAGCCTGCCCAGCGCCCAGAGCGCCGCGCCGGCCAGCCCGGCGTGCGCCTTGGGCTTGAAGACGTGCACCACGTCGGGCTGCCAGGCCATCGCCCGCGCCGCCAGCCGCCCGGCGATGGCCCCATGCCGCGCCAGCGGCACGCGCGGCCCCATGCCGACGTACTCGAGCCGCACGCCGCCCTCATCCCATGCGCGGCCGGCCTCTTCGGGCGTGTGCCAGGGGGGCATGACGACCGTCACCCGGTGCCCGGCGGCGGCCATGGCCAGCGCCAGGGGCAGGGCCCGCTCGCGGACGGTGGCCTTGGGCCCCAGGCCGAACGGCCCGATCATGGCGATGCGCAGGGGCCGGGCCGTCACGCGCCGGCCTCCTCGCCCACCAAGCCCGGAGAGGTGATGGTGCAGCCCCACAGGCCGGCGTCGCCGCCGCCAAAGCGCCGGGCCAGCATCTCCCCCAGGTCACGCGCCGCCCCGCCGTCTTTGGCGATCACCAGGGCATAGCCCCCGCCGCCGGCGCCGGCCAGCTTGGCCCCCACCATGTAGGGCGCGCAGAGGGCCAAGAGGTCGTCGATGAACGGGTTGGAGCAGCCGGCGTCCATCCGCTTGTTGATCTGCCAGTGCGCGCCGATGAGGGCGCCGAAGGCATCCAGGTCCACGGCCAGGAGGGCCCGCTGCATCTCGACCGCCAACGCGGCGATGTCGGCCAGCATGGCCACCATCTCCGGGTCGCGCGTCATCCAGCGCCCCATCACGGCGCGCAGCAGGTTCTTGGCCAGCCGGCGCTGCCCGGTGTAGACGAGGAGCAGCCGCTCGTTCAACGCCTGCGCCAGGGACGGCATCATCGGCAGCCGTTCGATCTCGGCCGCCTGCGGCAAGCCGGGGCGCGTGCGGATCAGCTTGATCCCGCCCGTCAGGCCGCCGATCTGGTCCTGCCAGCCGCCGCCGGTGGTGATCATCTGCTCCAGGCAGAGGACCTCGTCGAACAGGCGCGCCTCCTCGACCGGCGTGCCCAAGAGCGTCGCCAGCGCCTGCAGGACGGCCCCGGCCAGGATGCTCGAGGTGCCCAGCCCCGAGCCGCGCGGGATCGTCGTGGCCGTGGAGAGGCGCAGCCCCCGCCCCAGCGGGCCGAGCAGGGCCGCCAGGGGGGTGTTCGGGTCAACCAGGCGCGGCACCATCCCGCGGAAGACCAGCGCCGCCTTGAGCAGGGCGAACGGGTCGGCCGGGTTGGCAAAGTCCAGCACGTCTCCGACGGTGCGCGGGCGAATGGTCGCCTCGATGTCCCGCGATTCGAGGACGATCTCGGGCTCGGCGAGGACCTCGGCCTCGGCCACGATCGGCAGCGCCCCGCGCAGGCGCACGGCGCCGTTGAGCACGGTGCCGCCGCGCTCGAGGGAGTAGGGGGGCGTGTCGCTCCAGCCGCCGCCAAAGTCCAGCCGGGCGGCAGCGCGCATCGTGGCGCGCTGCCCGGCGCTCAGGCCGGAAAGGGTCGAGGCGGCCGCCTCGGGCACCGGGGTGTGCGCCCGCACCAGCCGCGCCAGGGCCGAGAAGGCCCGCGTTGACCAACGATCGTCCCCCGTGGCCAGGGCCAACGCCTCGTACCCGCGGATCGGCAGCCAGGGGTCGATGGAGGCCTCCAGCCAGTCGGCCACGGCGCGGGCCCGGCGGGGCGCGTCGCGCCGGCCACCAAGCAGGTCCGTGTACTCGCCCGCGGGGCGTTCCGCCTCGGCCTGGGCGGCGAAGCGCCGGGCCCGCACGCGGTCCTCGATCTCCCCCGCCTCGCGGACGATGCGCCGCACGTCGGCCCGCAGGTACGATTCGCTCAGCGAGAGGCGCTCGGCCTGCCGCCAGCGGGCGACCTCTTCCGGCGCGGCACGCTCGGGGCGCTCCAGCCAGGCCGAGGCGCGCAGGCTCTCTTCGCGGTCCTCGCAGACGGGGTAGAGCCGCGCCTCCCACAGGGTGCAGAGGGCCGCGTCGCTGGTGGCGGGCCACAGGTCGGCCGGGCGCAGGCCGGCCCGCCGCAGCCACTCCTCCCAGGGGATGTTCAGCAGCGTCCCACCGCTGTGCAGGGGGACCTTGGGGTCATCGGCGGCGCCGTAGACGCGCGTCACCCAGCCGGCGCCGTCGAGGAGCGGCAACTGATGCACGACGACCTCATCCCCCACCGTCAGGCCGTCCTCGCCGGCCATGACGTTGGCGATCAGGCTGCCCGCGCCCAGGCGCACCGGGCCGAGGAGCGTCGCATCGGTGACGGTGCTGCCGGGGGCGGCCTGCTCGGGCAGGGCGCCGACGTAGGCGTTGGCCAGCACCAGCCCGTTGCCGTTGGCGGCGTTGCGGGCCGGCAGCCAGGAGGCCGCCCGGGCCTGCCAGCCGCAGCCGCCCAGGGTGTGCAGGCTCTCCGTCAGCACCTGCAGGTACTCGCGGGTGGAGCCAAAGTGCACAAAGGCGGCCGGGTGCAGCCGCTCGACGGAGAAGGGCGTCCCGCGCAAGAGGTCCCAGGCCCGCTCGCGCACCTCGCGGAGCGCCGTGGTGGCCGGCCCGTCGGAGGTGTCGGCCAGGTAGGCCTCCCGGTCGGTGGCCGCGGCCAGGGGCGCCAACAGGTCGCCGTACAGGTTCAGGGTCACCCCGCGCAAGAGCCGCTCCCCCGCGCCAGCCTGCAGTGCGAGCAGGCGCTCGGCCGCGGCGGGGTCCAGCCAGACCAGGCCGGTGTCGATCTGAACGTGCCCGGCCGCGTCGACGGCCCCCTCGGCGTGCAGGCGCGCGAGCGGCGGCTTGTGCAGGAAGGCGCGCACCCGCTGCGAGCCCCCCTCGCTAACGTAGACGCCGTGCCGGGTGCCGTCGTCGGCCGGGGTGGCCGCCGCCACGCCGATGATGCCCGGCCGCTGGAAGGCCAGCTGCAGATGGTCGAACAGGATCAGGACGTCTCCGGAGGCGACCAGCACCCCCGGCGGCACCTGCCCGGGCAGGCCAGAGAGGGAGACGAGGAACTCGTCAAAGAGCGAAGAGGCCCGCCCATCGGGCAGCTCATGGGGCACCCGGCTGAAGAGCTTGCCCACCGCCGAGCAGTGCGGCAGGCGGCGGGAGTCCCCGCCCGAGTGGATCACCAGCACCCGCTGGGTGGCCAAGGCCTGCGCCCCGCCGTCGGCGGCCAGGCGCGCCAAGACGCGCAACGTCGCCCCGCCCGAGCCGATGCGCAGCCCGTCCGGGTCGGGCAGCACCAGGAAGCGCGTGCCGGCCGGCAGGAGGCCCCCGGCCCGGCGCGCCTCGAGCTGGGCCTCATAGGCCTGCGCCTGGCGCCGGTTGGAGGCCGTCAGGACGCAGACGTCCCAGCCGCGGGCGCCGCCCGCGCCGTCCAGCGCGGCCAGGTACTGTTGCCAGTTGTTGCGGTAACCCTGCTGCAGGAGGGCCAGGGCGCCGTTGTCGAGGCCGGCTGAGTCTAGGGGGTGGTCGTGCATCTTGCCTCCAGGGCTGCCAGGGCCTGCCTACAGCCCCAGTTGGCGGAACAGGTAGAAGGCGTCTTGGCCGGGGCCCGGCAGAGCGGGTCGGCGGGTGAGGTTAGCACGCCGGCGCCGCGGGGTCAACGCCCGCCGGCATCCGCCGTTGCTGCTACGGGAAGGAGAAGAAGGACAGGATGTACAGGATTAACAGGATTGATAGGATTGGCAGGAACGTGATCTTGGTTGGGCGTCTCGCCTCGAGACGCCTTCCTAGCAAGCAATCTTTAAATCCTGTAAATCCTGTTAATCCTGTCCTTCTTCTGTTTCTTTGCTTCTTGAGGCCGTACGAGGACTACCACCAGTCCTTGCGGGAGCGGGGGTCCATGAAGGAGCCCGCGTCGCGCACGGCCACGCCCACCTCCGTGCCGGCGGCCACGCCGAGCGGCTGGCCGCCGCGCAGGGCCGGCAGCGTGCCGCGGCCGGCGGCGTCACAGGCGCGGTAGAGGGCCAGGAGGTCGGGGTGCACCGCCAGCCCCTCGAGGTGCAGGGTGTAGCCGTGGACGACATTGTCCTCCCGGGTGTACTTGAGGGTCAGCCGGCCTGGCGCGGCGTAGAGCACCAGGGCCTGGTAGCCGCTGCCGATGTCATACCCGGAAGGAGGGAGCGCCACCGTCTGCCCGGGCGTGGCCGCCAGGCCGGCCAGGGTCACCTCGGGGTCGGCGATGGCGGGGCCGAGGCTGTTTCGCGGCCAGTCCCACTCGTTCACGCGGTACACGGCGGCGATGGGCGGCGTGCCCCCCGGTACGAGCAGCCCCGTCAGCCGCGGGGCCAGCGGGTCGGCCGGGCCGAGGATGTCCACCAGCGCGGCGGCGGCCCCCGTGATCGAGTAGCCGCGCAGGGCCAAGTTCAGGTCGGGGTGTTCGGCGGCGGGGCGGTCGGCCGGGGCGGAAAAGACGGTCAGCGCCTCATAGTGGGCCGCGGGCATGGCCAGGAGGGCCCCGGGCGCCAGGAGCAGCGGGATGTGCGCCACGTGGCGGGGGCGCGCGGGCGCCTGGGCGGCGGCCGGCCCTGCCAGGGCCGGCCGCAGGCCGAGGAGAACGATCCCAAGAAGGGCGGCCAGCACGCGCGCTCGTGTCACCCGACGCTCACCCCCGGGCGGCGCGGTCCGCAAACCGCCCTGCTCGGAGCGTAGCAGCCCGCGGCGCGCCCGGCGTGAAGCGTGCGTGAAAGCGCCCCGCCCGCTGCGCCTGCCCCGGCGGGCCGCCGTCAGAGCGCGGCCCTTTCGGTGCGGTGGCCGTCCATCAGGCGAGTGCCGGCCAGCCCCAGGAGGAGCAGCGCCACCGCGGTGATGCCGAACATCGGCCGCAGGCCCAGGGCCTTGCCCAGGATGCCGCCCAGCCAGGGCCCCGCGAACATGCCGATGGCATAGACGGCCTGGTGCAGCCCCATGGCCGAGGCGCGCTGCTCCTCATCCACATTGCGAATGCTGAGGCCCATCAGCACCGGGTAGGCCAACCCCTGCGAGAGGCCCAGCGTCAGCTGCGCCACCCACAACACGGCCATCGAGGGCGCCAGCGCCACGCCGGCCAGCCCCAGCGACATCAGCACAAACCCGATGTAGACCAGCGCCCGTGACCCGATCTTGCGCGTCAGCCCGGAGGCGGCCAGGTTGGCCAGCGTCTGCACGCCGATGTTCACGCTGACCATCAGGCTCGAGGTGATGCCGGAGGCGCCCAGCTCGGCCGCGATCAGCGGGATGTACCCAAAGGTAGACATCCACACCCCGTACTGCGTCACCGCGGAGAGGAGCGAGGGGAGCAAGACGTCTCGCCGCGAGATCAGCCGGCCCAGCGAGCCGAGCGAGGGCTGCTTGCGCGGGCGGCGCTCCTCGGCGGCCGGCAGCACGGCCAGGATGGCCAGCAGGGCGGCTACCGCGGCCAGGTAGTAGGCCAGCGGGTAGCCCGAGAAGGCATCGCCCGGCCAGATGCGCTGCCCCAGGCGGTTGAGGTAACCCGTCGCGCCGGTGGCCAACACCCGCCCGATGGAGCCGATGAAGGTCAGGAGGGCGCTGGCGCGCACGGCCTCCTCCGGCGGGAAGAGGCTGCTAAAGGCCACCACCAGCGGTACCCAGGTGGCCGCGGCCACCCCGACGATGGCCCGCCCCAGGATGACCCCCTGGATCGACCCGGCCGCGCCCACCACGTAGGCGCCCAGGGCCGCCAGGCCAAAGCCGATGGCGATAAAGACCTTGCGCCGGCCCAACCAGTCCGAGGCAATCCCCAACGGCAGCCGCACGATGGCCTGCCAGAAGCCGTACATCGACAGGGCCGTGCCCACCAGGACCAGGTCATCGGTCTTGGATTCGGCATACGCCGTCAAGGTCGGGATGTACAGGTAGAGGGCGATCCAGTAGAGGAAAACGGCCACAGAAAAGAAAACGATGGTGCGCTGCTGGGTGCCCGCCCGCTCCGGGGCGCCCGCTACGGTGCCGGCCCTGTCCAAAGCCATTGCATCTCTCCCTATCAAAGACGGATGAACGGGGGAACTCCCCGGAGTCTCTCAGGCGTCAGGGTCGCGGTCGCCGCGACCGCCACGGTCGTCGCGACCGTCACGGTCGTCGCGACCGTCAGTGCCGCCGTGGGTCCAGGGGTGCCACTTGACCGTCACGAGCAGGGCCACGCCGGCCGGCAGCGCCAAGATCCAGGGATCCGCGTCCAGGAGGACGATAGCGACGACCGCCAGGGTGCCCGTCAGGCCAGCCCGCACAAAGAGCTCTCGCCAAAAGCCGGGGTCTACCATCGGTGCTCGATCCCTTCCTCCGGCCCGTGTAGGCGGCGCGGGGGGCCGGTACAACGGGGGCCATTATACCCCCGGGCCGCCCCGGCGGGAAACGCGCCCTGCGGCGGCCCAGTTCCGCGGCTGCCGAGGAGAGACCCACAGGATGCACAGGATTGCCCGGCCTGGGGACCCAGTAGCCCTGCCTACCGCGAGGATCTGTGTCGGCAGAGCTCCCCAAAATCCTGTCCTTCTTCCCTCCCAGGGGCGCACATGGTGGGCGCGGAGAGTCTCGCCGTCGGGCCGGCTTCTTGCCGATGCCATTGACAACGCTTCACATTGTGGCTATACTTTGTGCAGTTCCCTGGTCTTCGCAGGTGTCTCACGGTGGACCGGGTTCCGGTCCGGCCATAGCGCCGGGCGCCTCTCCAGCGTTTCCTCTCTATTGCAGCGTCGCGCAACGTTGTTCGGGCGGCGCGTTTTTTGGCCCTCCACCCTTCCTGATAGCCAGCCTTCTCAGCGCGTCCGCCGGCGCGCCTGGGCCCCGCCCAGGCCCAGCGGTGCGCTGACCGTGCGGAAAGGGGGTGAGTTGGCGGACACTGTCTGGATGCGTCCCAGGCGTCTCGCAGATTCAGGCACTCACCAGGGGCCAAAGTGGGCCCGACCAAGGAGGGGACTGTGTCACAGCTGAGGATGCGTTCGCTGTTCGTTCTGGCCACCTTGATGGTGGTCGCGCTGGTCCTGTCGGCCTGCGTCGTGCAGGCCCCGGCCGAGCCGGCGGCCCCGGCCGAGCCGGCAGCGCCGGCCGAGGCCAAGTTCTCCGTCGGCGTCGTCTTGCCGACCAAGGACGAGCCCCGCTGGATCCAGGACGAGACCCGCTTCCGCGATGCCTTCCAAAAGGCCGGTTACGACGTCCAGATCCTCTTCTCGCAGGGCGATTCGGCCAAGGAAAAGGCCAACGTCGAGTCGCTCATCAACCAGGGCGTCAAAGTGATTATCATCTGCCCCCATGACGCCACTGCCGCCGCCGCCGCGGCCTCCGAAGCCCGCGCCGCGGGGATCAAGGTGGTCTCTTACGACCGGCTCATTCGCGATACCGACGCGGTCGACTATTATGTGACCTTTGACAGCGTCTCGGTCGGTGAGGCGCAGGCCCAGTACCTGGTCGACAAGGCCACCGGCACGGGGCTGCCGCTGTACCTCTATGCCGGCGCCGCCACCGACAACAACGCCTTCCTCTTCTTTGAGGGCGCCTGGAACGTGTTGCAGCCCAAGATCGTCGACGGTACCTTTGTCATCAAGAACTCTGCCGAGGCGGTCGCCCTGCAAGACAAGGCCACCCTCACCCGCGACGAGATGAGCAAGATCATCGGCCAGATCACGACCAACTGGGACTTTGCGGTGGCCAAGAACATCGCGGAGGCCAACCTCACCGCCACCGCCGCGGCTGACAAGGGGGACGTCTTTATCCTGGCCCCCAACGACGGCACCTCGCGCTCCATCGCCGACGTGTTCGCCGCCGACAAGGACGTGACGAGCTACATCATCACCGGGCAGGACGCCGAGATCCCCTCCGTCCAGTACATCATCGATGGCAAGCAGTCGATGACCGTGCTAAAGGACGTCCGCACCCTGGTGGCCGACGCCATCGCTGCGGCCGTCGCCTACCTGGAGGGCAAAGAGCCCGCCAAGACCACCACCTACAACAACGGCGTGATCGACGTGCCCGCCAAGCCGTCGGCGGTCGTCAGCGTGGACAAGACCAACGTCAAGGCCGCCCTGATCGACTCGGGATACTATGAGGCCAAGGAGTTTACCGGGCTGCAGTAACTTGAGGCCGCTGGGACTGCAGGGGTGGCGCACTGCGCCGCCACTCCTGCAGTCTTCCGCATCCTGTTGCCAACCAAAGGGTCAAGCCCGCACGGCTTGGCCATTTTGCTGATCGCCGGGCGAGGGCTGCCCCTCCGCAGGCCCGCCCTTCGCGGACCGTTCCCTGGGAGGAGACGATGACAACTGCGCCAGAAGCCGTCCCCATCGTGGAGATGCGGGGCATCAGGAAGAGCTTTGCCGCCGTCCAAGCGCTGCGCGGCGTCGACCTGGCGCTGCACCATAACGAGGTCCTCGGCCTGGTGGGGGATAACGCCGCCGGCAAGTCCACCCTCATGAAGGTCCTCAGCGGCGCCTACACCCCCGACGAGGGCCAGATCCTGATCGACGGGGAGCAAGTGAGCATCGCCAACCCCCACCACGCGCGGCAGCTGGGGATCGAGATGGTCTACCAGGACCTGGCCCTGGCCAACAACCTCGACGTCACCGCCAACGTCTTCCTCGGGCGGGAAGCGGTGACCAGCCGCATCGGCCCGCTCGGCGTGATGGACAGCCACTATATGGAGCAGGAGACCCAGCGCCTGCTGAAGCGCCTGCGCATCGATATCGCCTCGGTGCGCCAGCTCGTCGAACGGCTCTCGGGCGGGCAGCGCCAGGCGGTGGCCATCGCCCGCGCCACAGCCTTCAACTCCAAGGTGACGATCATGGACGAGCCCACCGCCGCCCTCAGCGTGGCGGCCATCAGCCAGGTGCTCGACCTGGTGCGGGAGCTCAAGGCCCAGGGCGCCTCGATCATCATCATCTCCCACCGCCTGGAGGATATCTACCAGGTGAGCGACCGCATGGTGGTGCTGCGCCAGGGGCGCAAGGTGCGCGATTGCCCCGTGACGGGCGATCTCGACGCGTTTCGCGAGCAGGTGGTGGCCTACATCATCGGCGCCCGAGATGACTATGCCGAGGGCGCCGTCGGCTGACGTGCGGGGAGGCGACAGTGTCAGTTACCAAGGGCACTCGGAGAATCACGGCGCAGAACATCCGCGACTATGGCATGTACTTTGCCTTTGCCGTCATCATCCTGGTGTTCACGATCACGACCAAGGGGATCTTTGTCTCCTCGCGGAATATCGGCAACCTGGTCAACGCGACGAGTTACATCGCGGTGTTGGCCGTGGGGATGACGCTGGTCATCGTCATCCGCCACATCGACCTGTCGGTGGGCTTCCTGGCCGGCTTTCTGGGGGCCGTGGCGGCGATGGCCATGAAGTACTGGGGCCTGCCCTCCTACGCGACCATCCTGATGGTGCTGGCCCTCGGCACCCTGGCGGGGCTCCTGACGGCCTTTCTGGTCGCCCGGCTGAACATCCCCGCCTTTGTGGCCTCGCTGGCCGGGTCGCTCGGCTACCGGGGCGCCCTGCAGATGATCACGGCGGGGACGGGCACCATCATCATCTCGGACGAGGCTTTCAACGCCATCGGCAACGGGTTCCTCCCCGATTTCCGCGGCCTCACCATCCTGCCGGGGGTGCACAAGGTCACGCTGCTCCTGGGGGCGGTGGGCATCATCCTGTACGTGGCCGGTGAGCTGCGTGCCCGCCGCAAGACCCTCTCCTACCACTTTTCCGTGACGCCGACGGACGTCTTTGTGCTGCGGCTGGTGTTCATCTCGGCGCTGATCGCCGGCATCACCTGGATCCTGGCCGGCTACCAGGGCCTCTCCTGGGAGACGGTGGTGCTCCTGGCGGTGGTGGCCTTTTACGCGTTTGTGACCACCCGGACGGTGCTCGGCCGGCACATCTACGCCGTGGGCGGCAACCCCGAGGCCGCCGCGCTGAACGGCATCAGTGTGACGCGCATCACCGGCGTGGTGTTCGGGTCGATGGGCTTCCTGACGGCCCTGGCCGGCATCCTGTACGCCTCCTGGCTGCGCTCGGCCACCACCACGGCCGGCACCCTGTTCGAGCTGGACGCCATTGCCGCGGCGTTCGTCGGCGGCGTGGCGGTGGGCGGCGGCGTCGGCAAGGTGACCGGTTCGATCATCGGCGCCCTGGTGATGGCCTCACTCACCAACGGCATGAACCTGATGGGGATCGACATCTCCCGCCAGTACGTGGTGAGGGCCCTGGTGCTGGCGGCCGCGGTGATCTTTGACGTGGCCACCCGCAAGAAGGTGCAGTAAGGC
>JAAZBY010000182.1 GCA_012513595.1 Chloroflexota bacterium | reverse complement strand
GATCCGCCGGCTCAGCTCGGCCGTGTCAAAGCAGTGCTTGCCCGCCGCCTTGCCCGTGTTCTGGCAGGCCTTCAGGATCCCCTGCATGACCGCCTCGATCTCATCGCCCGCGTCGCCCAGGTCGAGCCCCATCGAAAGCGCCAGGTCGTTCGGCCCGATAAAGCAGCCGTCGACCCCCGGCACCGCCATGATCTCCTCGGCGTTGCGCGCCGCGGTGATCGTCTCGATCATGACGATGACGGCGATGTTGTCGTTGGCCCACTTGACGTACTGCCCGTCGACATAGCCACTGACGCGGCTGCCGCCCGAGGAGCGCACGCCCACCGGCCCGTACTTGGTGTTGGCCACGGCCTGCCGCGCCTCCTCGGCGCTGTTCACCATCGGCACCACCAGGCCCAGCGCGCCGGCGTCGAGGGTGCGCTGGATCCAGGTCGTCTCCAGCCAGGGCACGCGGGCCATCGGGATGGCCCCGCCCAGCTGGATCGCCCGGAAGCAGTTCACCATCGTCTCAAACCCGACCGGAGAATGCTGTGCGTCGACCACCAGCCAGTCCCAGCCGAGGGGGGCCATGGCCTCGGCCGCCGCCGGAGAGCAGAGGGAAAGCCAGCTGCCGATGGCGGGCTCACCCCCGGCCAGCTTGACCTTGACGGGGTTCTCGCGGAGCTTGGATACCTGAAAGCCGGACATGCTATCCTCCTGGGTAACGTGGGCGGCGGGGGCCGGCCCTGTTTCGAACACGCTTTGGTCGATCCGCGGCTGCAGCCTGCTACCAGCGTTCGCGGTGCACACGCTCTGCATCGTACTGGGTGCGCGGCTCTTTGGCCTCGGCGGGATGGCCGATCGCCACCAGCGCGAACGGCACGATCCCCCTAGGGATCCCCAGCACCTCGCGGGCCGCCTCGATCCGCTCGGCCCGTGGGTGTACCCCGCACCACACGGAGCCCAGCCCCAGCCCCGTGGCGGCCAGCAGCAGGTTCTCGGTGGCGGCCGCCAGGTCCTGGACCCAGTAGGAATCGCTCACGCCCGGGTCACCGCACGGCACGATGCACAGCGGCGCCTGCGTGAGCATCTTGGCGTGCGGATGCGTAGCGGCCAGGGCCGTGCGCGCGGCCGGATCGGTCACCACGACAAAGTGCCACGGACGACGGTTGGACGCCGACGGCGCCGCCATGGCGGCCTCCAGCAGCATCTCGATCTGTTCCGCCGACACCGCTTCTCCGGTGAACTGGCGGATACTGCGGCGCGCAAACAGGTTGGGAATCGTCAAGGTTGGCATCGTTCCCTCCTCTCAGATGCGGGCGATCAGGCCTGCCAGGTGCACGACCCGGACTTCCCCCGGGTCTCCGCTGCAGCGGACGACGACCTCGCGCCCGGGCTCCAGGTTCAGGCAGTTGTCGGACAGGTCCACGTCGCGGTCGGTCTCCAGGAAGACGCCAAAGGCGGGCACGTCGGTCGTCAGGGTGAGCGTGGAGCCCCTCTTGGCCACGCTCACGGCCGCCTCGTGTAGGGCCAGCTCGCGGAAGCGGTCGAAGACGAGGTAGTTGCGGTAAACGGCGTCGCCCACGGTCAGGTCCACGTAGACGACCGTGTCGAGCAGCTCGCCATTGAAGGCGCGCGGGACGCTCTGCGAGTCGCCCTCCACCGGCAGCACGCGCAGGGCCTCGCCAATGCCCAGGTCCGCCAGGCTGAGGCTGACCAGAGGGGTCACCTGGTTGGGGAGGAGGGTCACGTCCACCGTGGCCCGGCCGCGCGGCGTGCCATCCAGGCCATAGGCGCGAATGCGTGCCCGGCCGGTAGCCGTCTCGAGAAGGTCGCTCACGCCGTGCAGCGTGATGCGGCCGTCAACATGCTGGAGCACGGGCAGCACCGGTGCAAAGAACGCCTTGGTGTAGTAGTAGAGCCCCTTCTTGCGCTTGTAGTAGTCCAGGCTGGACCAGCTCGCCACCGGCCAGCAGTCGTTCAGCTGCCAGTAGAGGGCGCCCGAGGTCATGAACTGGCGCAGCCGCCAGTGCTCGACGCCGGTCTTGATCGCCTCAGCCTGGTTGAACTGCGTGAGGTACACGAACGAGCGCAGGTCTTTGGGCAGGCCTAGCCGCCCTGCCAGGAAGCGCAGCAGGCGCTCGGTGCCCTCGGCCATCTTGTTGTGGCTGCGCATGACGGGCGTGAGGATGCCGCGGTCCTCCGGGGCGGTGTAGGAGAGCACCGTCTTCCAATCGGGCATGGCCTGGAAGCCGAACTCGCTCAGGAAGCGGCCGGTATCCTGCCGGTAGAGCCCATAGTCCTGCCAGTTGCTCCACACCATCCACTGGTGCCGGTCGCCCTCCTCGGCGCCGTTGGGGTGCTCGCCACCGTACGGGCTAGACACCCAGTAGGGGCGGGAGGGGTCGAGCTCGGCACACACGGCCGGCAGGATCTCACGGTAGACATAGTTGCCCAAGTACTTGGGCTGGCCGACGTGCCACCACTCGTCAAAGCCCCAGTTGTTCTCATTGTTGCCACACCAGAGCACGATCGAGGGATGGTTGCGCAGTGCCGCGACCACCTGCTCGGCCTCCGCGCGGGCCGCCTCCTGGAACCAGTCCAGCTCGTCGGGGTACTGGGCGCAGGAGTACATAAAGTCCTGCCACACCATGATCCCCATCTCATCACAGGCCTCGTAGAAGGCCGGGTCCTCATAGATCCCGCCCCCCCAGATCCTGAGCATGTTCATGTTGGCCTCGGCGGCCAGCCGGATGTAGTCGTAATAGTCCTGCCGGGTGAGGCGAGGGAGCAGGCTGTCCGCCGGGATCCAGTTGGCGCCCTTACAGAACACCTTGACGCCGTTCACCGCCACGATAAAGCTGCGCCCCTCGACGTCGCTCTCCTGGATCAGGCGGATGGTGCGGAGCCCCACGCGGATGCTGGTCTCCTCGATGGCCTGCTCGCCGGCAAGGACGCGAACGGTCACCGTGTAGAGCGGCTGGGGCCCCAGGCCGTTGGGCCACCAGAGCCGCGCGTCGGGCACGTCCAGCCAGAGGTCAAAGCCCATCTCCCCGCGCGCGAGGCTGACGGGCACCCGCGACGTCGCCTTGGTCTCTCCGTCCAGAGAGACGCGCACTTCCGCGTCAAGCGTCTGCTCGACATAACAAGCGACCTGGGCGCCTACCCATAGGCGGGCCGTGCCATCCTGGACGGACCGCGTGTAGGCGAAGGGGTCCACCACGCGCGCCCCCCGCACGATCTCCAGCCGAACGGGACGCCACAACCCGACCTGCACCAGGCGCGGGCCCCAATCCCACCCATAGGCGTACTGTGCCTTACGGATGTAGGGGCGGGCCGCCTCGGTCGAGGAGATGAGGTCCAGCGGGCTGTTCTGCTTGAGGGTGTGGATGTTGGTAACGGCGGAGTAGAAATCGACCTGCAGCGTGTTGCGGCCGGGCCGGGCGTGCTCGGTGACGTCAAAACGCTGAGCCACGAACATGTTGGCCGTGCTGCCCAGGGCGACGTCGTTCAGGGTGACGTCGGCATAGGTGTCGATCCCCTCGAAGACGAGCACCAGCTCGTCGGCGGCGAGGTCTTCCTCGCTGAGGGTGAACTCTGTGCGGTAGACCCAGTCCTTGTCTTCCAGGGATTGGGCTTCGAACTCGTTCATGCGGTAAAAGGGGTCCACCAGCTGCCCCTCGCGCATGAGGTCGAGCTGGACACACCCGGGCACAACGGCCGGCAGCCAGGACTCGGAACCAGCCTCGGCGAACTCCCAGCCGTCGGTCAACTCGCGTCGCGTGATCATGGACTCTCCTCCCTCTGCACACGGCCCCGCTAGGCCCCTGCGGGCACCGAAGGGCGGCCTCGCCTCCCGGGTCCCAGCCTGGTGCATTGTGCGCGCCGGGGCTGAAGGCGTCAAGCGAGGCGCTGTTGCCGCCCTCGCCCCGGGTGCGCTAGAATGGATGCCTGAGACCAAGCGCCCACCGGTGTGCAGGTCAGCAGGCTGCGCCGGCGCGGCCCGGGCCAGTGACAAAGGACGGCATACCATGCTAGAAGGCAAGAGTATCCAGACGCAGGCTGTGCATGCGGGGGAGCGCGCCCCGGCGACGCACTACCGGCCGGTGAGCGCCCCGATCCAGATGTCGGTCGGCTATGTGCAGCCGTCCACCGAGGAGATGGACCGCATCTTTGCCGGGGAGGAGCAGGGCTACGTCTACCCGCGCTACGGCAGCCCCACGGTGGCCGCCCTGGAGCGGGCCATCGCCACGCTCGAGGGCGCCGGTGATGCCGTGGCCTATGCCACGGGCATGGCCGCCGTGCACGCCGCCATCCTGGGGGCTGGCGAGCGCGCCGGAGGGGCGGTCGTCTGCGCTGCCGACGTCTATGGCGCCACCTATGCCCTCGTGGCGACCACGCTGGCCTCGCTTGGCATAAGGGGCCGGTTCGTGGACGTGGCCGACCTGGACGGCGTGCAGCGCGCGCTTGCCGAGGAGCAGCCGGCTGCGCTCGTGTGTGAGGCGATCTCGAACCCCTTGCTCAAGGTCGCCGACCTGCCGGCGCTGGCTGGGCTGTGCCGCGCGGCGGGCGCCCGCCTGATCGTGGACGCGACCTTTGCCACGCCGTACCTGGTGCGCCCGCTCGCGGTGGGGGCCGACTACTCGGTGCACTCGGCGACCAAGTACCTATCCGGCCATGGCGACGTCATGGCGGGAGTGGTAGCCTGTTCGGCCGTTGCCGGGCGCGATCTGCGCGAGCGCCAGAAGCTCCTGGGCGCCAACCTCGGGCCGCAGGAGGCCTGGCTGGCGCTGCGCGGCCTCAAGACCATGCCCCTGCGCGTCCGCGAGCAGTGCCGGAACGCCCAGGTCGTGGCCGAGTGGCTGGAGGGCCATCCCAAGGTCGCGCGGGTGCACTATCCGGGGCTGCGCAGCCATCCCCAGCACGACCTGGCGAGCCGCCTGTTCGGCGGCAAGGGCTACGGCGGGATGATCAGTATGGACCTGCGCGGCGCCGGCAGGGCGGAGGTCTTTCGCTTCCTGGAGGCGTTGGATCTGGTGCAGCCGGCGACGACCCTGGGGGACGTCTACAGCCTGGTGCTCTACCCGGCGATGTCGTCTCACCGGGCGCTGGGGCCGGAGGAGCGCGCCAGGCTCGGCATCGGCGAGGGGCTGGTGCGCCTGAGCGTCGGCATCGAGGATCCGGCGGACATCAAGGAGGATCTGGACAGGGCCCTGCGCACCGCGCTGGCCTGATCAGGCGGTCGTTGGCAGAGCAGTTGGCAGAGCAGAAGGGCCGGGGCGTTGGTAGCTCCGGCCCTTCTGCTCCCTCACCGTGTGAGCCTAGAACTTGTCACGCAGGCGCACGAACTCGTCGAGCATGGCCATAAAGTTGTCATAACTCGTGTTCATGGCCACCGAGTGGGACGGCCCCAGGATGAACCCGCCCCCGGGCGCGCCGCGCTCCATGGCGGTGCGCACGTCCTGCCGAACGTCTTCGGGCGTCCCGTCGATGAGCTTCTCCACCGAGATACCGCCCCAGAAGGCCAGGGCGTGCCCGTAGCGCTCCTTCAGGAGCCCTATCTCCATCCCGGCCGTCGTCTGCAGCGACTGGTAGCAGTCGATCCCCGTCTCGATGAACTGGTCCATCAGGGGGATGTTGTTCCCGCAGTTGTGAAAGATGACCTGGGGAGTGTACTGCTTCATGTGCTGCACGCGTTCGCGCATGTAGGGGAAGCAGAACTCACGGAACATGCGCGGCGAGACGAGCGGGCCGTTGGAGCCGGCCATGTCCTGCTCGGCAAGAATCCCGGGCGCCTGCCGACGGATGGTGTAGGCGTCCATAGCGTTCTGGTGCGCGACGCTGCGCCGATTGGCGGCGTGCACCACCTCCGGCTTGAGCGCATAGAGCATCAGCCCCGTCTGGGTATCACCCAGGCGGGTCAGCGCCGTTATGCCCGGGCTGGGGCTGGCGATGTAGCGTTCCTCGCCAAGGGCAGCATACACATAGTCCCACACCTCGAACACCGATGGGTCGGGCGGGGTCAGGTCTGGCGGCGCCTCGAACTGCTCAAGGGAGTAGTCGTCCACCGTTTTGGGCGGCGTGGGATCGTACACGCACTGGATCTCGTTGGCGCGCCATTCGGCCTGGTAGATGCGCCCCTGGCGGTCTTCCCAACGGTTCTCGCCGACCTGGCGCGGCGGGTTCGGCTCATAGTCCTCTGGCGGGAGCAGCATCGGCTCCTTGGGGAGGATCAGGTCGGCGCAGTCGATCTTGCGGTAGAACTCGACCGTGTCGCGCTTGAGGCCCTCGGCCAGCTCGGCGCGGCGCCCTTCCCACAGGGCGATCTGCGTGGCGATCTTGTTGCGCACAAAAGTGGGCCGCCCGATGACGCGCGCCACCGTGTCGTGGTCAACGCAGTAGAAGCCAAGCGGCACACGGTCGACCGGCCGGCGGGCGATAGCGGCACTAACGCGTTCCCTGCTGTTCATGGTATCTCCTGGTACGCCCCTAGAACTGCGGCAACCAACGCTTGGTGGCGGCCATGAGCTCCAGACCCATGGCTCGCACCTGCGAGGGGGCCAGATGCGCGCACAGCGGGTCCATCATGAGGGCTTCCAGCGCCATTGAGACGTCACCCGTCATGGCCGCCTCCAGCGTGAGCATCTGGACGTGGCAGTGCGGCTCCACCATCTGCCGGAGGATCGGCGGGAGCGGCCCCACCGCCACCGGGCGGAACCCGAGAGCGTCGACCAGGCCCAGCGTCTCGACGACGGCACCCGAGGGCAGGTTCTCGATCTGGCCGGTGTTCGGCAGGTTGACCACGTCGACGAACGGCTTGCCGGCCGACATAGCCATCATGATGTCCACCGCCGTCTCACGCGAGCGGGGGAACGGCTCCGCCTTGCCGGCGGCCAGGTCGAGGGCGCGCTGGCGCGCGCGCACATAGCCCTCGCGGCGGTCGGCGATGCTGGTGCGCACCAGGTGGAAGCGATCCAGCGCCTCAGGCGTCGGCGTCAGGTAGCCCGGGAAGAACTCGGAGGTGTGCCGGTCTCCGGCGTAGGTCAGGTAGCCGTACTCTTTGTACAGCTCGGAGGCCAGCGCGTGGTGCGAGTGGAAACCGGCCGCGTCGGTATCGCCCAGGGCCAACGCCTCGTCCAGGTCGCGGTCACCAAGGAGGTCGGCAAGGAGCGGGTAGCCGGGCTGCCCCTTGACGGCAAAGTCGAGGAGCCAGAAGAAGTGGTTCACCCCGCCAAAGTTCACGGCGAGGTCTTTCTCCTCGACGCCAAAGAGGCGCTCGAGCACGCGGTAGGTGCCGAACACCCCGTGGCAGAGGCCCACCGTGCGCAGGTCGCACACTTCGGTGAGCGTGGCCGTCAGCAGGGCCATCGGGTTCGTGTAGTTGAGGATCACCGCGCGCGGCGAGCGGCGGGCGATCTCTTGCCCCAGGTGCATGAACACGGGGGTGTTGCGCAGCGCCCGGGACCAGCCGCCGGGGCCAACCGAGTCTCCCACAGTGTGGTAGATGCCGTACTTTTCCGGGATGGCCAGGTCGTACGACATGGCGTCCAGGCCGCCGGTGGAGATGGTGATCAGGGCGAAATCGGCCCCGGTAAAGGCTGCGGCCTCATCGGCGGTGATCTCGATCGTGTACTGCACGCCGAGGCTGGCAGCCATGGCCCGGGCCGCGGCGGCGATCTCCTCGGCCGCGCGCAGGTTGGGGTCCAGGAGGACGATGTGGCTGCCCTCCATCTCGGGTGTGCGCATCAGGTCCGACAGCAGGCGAGGGGACCAGTTGTAGCTACCTCCCCCCACCATGGCGATCTTGGGTCCGCTGTGGCTCATACGTCCCTCCAGGCATTATCCCTACAGACCGATACGACCCTGACGCCGTCAGCTGCGCCGCGCGGTCTCCTGGCCAGGCGAGAGCGGAGAGGAAGTGGCGTCAGGAGGTCGCGGTAGCGCCCGTCCGACGTGCGCCGCAGGGCACATTATAGGGCCGGCAGGCTGGCGCAAGCAACCGCCACACTGCGTCAGGCTGCCTAGTCTAGCCCGTCAGGGCAAGGAGCTCGGCCACCCGCGTCCAGAGCGTCCGCATGGCCTCGGCCAGCGGCCCGCCGCTGTTCTCGGTCACCGGATGACCCTGGACCATCGTGTGGATCGCCCGGAGGTCGTAGGGGATGGTGCCCAGGAGAGGCAGCCCCTCGCGCTGGCAGTAGGCGGAAATCTCCTCCCTCCGCGCGGCGTTCAGGTCCGCCTTGTTCACCACCACCGCACACGCGATGCCAAAGTGGGCGGCCGTTTGCCGGATGCGCTCCAGATCATGGATGCCCGAGACGGACGGCTCGGTGACGAGCAGGGCCAGGTCCACGCCGGATACCGAGGCGATCACCGGGCAGCCGATGCCCGGCGGGCCGTC
>JAAZBY010000181.1 GCA_012513595.1 Chloroflexota bacterium | reverse complement strand
GCGACGCCTTGCTGCCCCAGTCGTCCATCATGAACAGGGCGTCGGCCTCGGTGCGCACCACCAGCTCCACGTGGCGCAGGTAATAGTCGTGGATCATCTCCAGCGTGCGAAAGGCCTCCGGCGCGCCCCAGGCCAGGTCCATGTAGACGTTCTGCGGCCCGCGCACGAACTGCAGCCGCTCGAAGGGGCGCGGCAGGCCGGCCGTCACAAAGCGGTCCGTCTCGCTGGCGACGCGGTTGATCCCCTCGATCCCCTGGCCCAGCAGGTGGAAGGGGGGCTGCCAGTGCTCCAGGGCGGCCCAGTCGGCCAGGGCGGGGCGCATGACCTCGCCGATCATGCCCGCCTGGATGTTGCGCCAGACGCTGCCCCAGGGGTCGGTCCACTCCCCGGGCCGGTACTGGAGGGGGCTCTCCTCGGGGTTTTGGAAGCCGCCGACGATGTCGGGCGGATACTGATCCAGAAGGGCCTGTAGGGGTTCGGCGCGGCCCAGGAAGGCCGCCGGCAGCGTCCATACATCCCGCGCGGGGCGATCGACGCCCTCGAAGCGCAGCGTGCGGGTTACCCGCTCTCGCGGTGTCAGGGTCATGAAGGGCTCCTTTCGCGTGTTCCGCGGGCCGATCATAGGTCGGGGCGCGGAATCTGTCCAAGGGCGGCCGGGCTGCCTTGGCATCCTGGCGACGGAGCCCTAGAATGCTAGTATTCACTACAGCGGACGGGCGCCGTGCGATGACAGGGGGAGAGGACCGATGGCCAAGAAGCTCGTGATCGTCGAATCACCGGCCAAGGCCAAGACGATCGCCAGGTACCTGGGCCGCGGCTATGCCGTGCGCGCCTCGGTGGGGCACGTGCGCGACCTGCCCCCCAAGAGCCTGGGCGTGGATGTCGAGGCGGGCTTCCGGGCGACGTACCAGCTGTCGCCCGGCAAGAAAAATGTGGTCGACGACATTCGGCACCAAGCGGCCGAGGCCGACATTGTCTACCTGGCCACCGACCCCGACCGCGAGGGGGAGGCGATCGCCTGGCACGTCGCCCAGGCCGCCGGCCTCGAGGAGGCCCAGATGCGCCGGGTGACCTTCCATCAGGTGACCAAGGCGGCCGTCGAGGAGGCCATCGCCAACCCACGGGCCCTCGACCTGGACCTGATCGACGCCCAGCAGGCCCGCCGCGTCCTCGACCGGCTGGTGGGTTACCAGATCAGCCCGCTCCTCTCCTCGGCCATCCGCAAGGGGTACGCCACCCGCCGGCCACTTTCGGCGGGGCGGGTGCAGTCGGTGGCGCTGCGCCTGGTGGTCGACCGTGAGCGGGAGATTCGCGCCTTTATCCCCGAGGAGTACTGGACTCTTGACGCCGACCTCCAGCGGCGCACCGCCGAACAGGAGCGCTTCTGCGCCCGCCTGGCCAAGATCGACGGGGAGAACCCCGCCCTGCACTCTCAGGCTGACGTCGACGCCCTGCTGAGCGCGCTGCGCGCGGCCACCTGGACGGTGACCAAGGTGCAACCGGGGCAGCGCCGCCGTAACCCGCAGCCCCCCTTTATCACCAGCACCCTGCAGGCCGAGGCGGGCCGCAAGCTGCGCCTTAGCCCGCGGAACACCATGCGCATCGCCCAGCAGCTGTACGAGGGGATCGACCTGCAGGGCGAGCGGGTGGGCCTGATCACCTACATGCGTACCGACTCGCCCCAGGTGGCGCCGGAGGCGCAGGCCGAGGCCCGCGACTACATCGCCGGCCGCTGGGGACGGGAGTACCTGCCCGAGCGGCCGCCCATCTACCGGGCCAAGGCTGCCCTCGCCCAGGAGGCCCACGAGGCGATCCGGCCGACCTCGGTGCAGCGGGAGCCGGACGCCATCCGCCCCCTGCTCACCCAGGAGCAGTACCGTCTGTACGACCTCATCTGGCGGCGCTTTCTGGCCAGCCAGATGCAGCCGGCCGTCTACGATACGCTCTCCGTCGAGGTCACCGCGGCCAAACGGTTTCTGTTCCGCGCTAGCGGCCAGCGGTTGGTCTTCCCCGGCTACCTGGCGGTCTACGTCGAGGGTCAGGACGAGGCCGAGGAGGAAGAGGGTCTGCTGCCGGCGCTTCGCCAGGGCGAGGTGGTGGACCTGCTGAAGCTCCTGCCTGAGCAGCACTTTACCGAGCCGCCTCCCCGCTACACCGAGCCGACGCTGGTCAAGGAGCTGGAGGCGCGCGGGGTGGGGCGCCCGTCCACCTATGCGTCGATCATCAGCGTCATCCAGGACCGCGGCTACGTCGAGCGAGACAGGGGCCGCCTGTTCCCGACCGACCTCGGCATGATCGTCTGTGACGCCCTGGTGGAGACCTTTGCCGACATCATGGACGTCGGCTACACCGCCGAGATGGAGGACCGCCTGGACGAGGTGGCCGCGGGCCGCCTCGGCTATGTGGGGATGCTGGAGGGCTTTTACGACGGCTTTTCGCAGAGCCTGCAGGCCGCCAAAGGGAGCATGCCCGAGGCCGTCTCGCGGGCCATGTGGGCCGGCCTGGGTGAGGAGTTGCGCGGCCGCGCCTGCCCCGAGTGTGGCAAGCCGCTGCAGGTGCGCATCTCTGATGCCGGGCGCTTCATGGGCTGCACGGGCTACCCAGAGTGTACCTTCGTCCTGGACTTGGCCGACCCGGCCAAACCCCAGGTGCGCGAGGACGAGTTCGCCCCCGGCGAGACTTGCGAAAAGTGCGGCGGCCGCATGAAGATCATCTCGCGGGGGCGTGGGCAGTTCCTCGGGTGTGAGAACTATCCCAGCTGCAAGAACACCCGGCCCATTCTGAGCGATAAGATCAAGGCGCTGGCCGCCGAGACGGCCTGTCCCGCCTGTGGCGCCAAACCGCTGACGCCCAAGAAGGGGCGTTACGGCGAGTACCTGCACTGCGAGCAGTGCGGCAAGAACCATTCCCTGCGCGCGCTGGCCCGCGGCGGGGCGGCCACGGAAACGGTCGACGTGGCCTGCCCCGAGTGCGGCGCGCGCCCGCTGGAAAAACGCGCCGGGCGCTGGGGGCCGTACTACCATTGCCCGGCCTGCAAAAAGAACCTCTCGGCGAAAAAGATGGCCGCCGCGCTGGGCGAGGCCGACGAGGGGGACGCGCCCTGAGGCGTGCCGCCCCTCCCGCCGCCTACAGCCCCAGGGCGCGGTGCAGGGCGGGCACCGCGCGGGCCACGTCGCGCTCGGGAATGACAAAGGAGACGCTGTAGGCCGAGGCGGTCTGCCCGATGGAGACCACCCGTACGCCGAGGCTGCCGAGGGCGGCGTAGGCCCGCGCCGTGGGCGCCTCCTCACCGTTCGGCATGCCCACCACCGAGACGGTGGCCACCTCCTCCTGGCTGCCGATCTGCGCCAGGATCCCCAGGGCCAGCTCGTTGGCGAACTCGCGCTCCAGGACGTGGATGGCGTGGGCCTGCTCCTCATGGTGCAGCACCAGGTTCAGGCTGCGCTCGGAGAAGGACTGCGAGAACATCAGCACGTCCAGCCCCGCCTCGGCCAGGGCGCGCAAGGCCCGGGAGGCCAGGTGGAGCGACCAGCCCCCGCCCTGCCCGATGACCCCCACCAGACCCAGCCCCTGCGTCGAGATGATGGCCGGCAGCCTCTCACGGTCAGCGGCGGGCCCCGCCACGATCAGGGTGCCGGGATGGCCCGGCTGAAGGCTGTTGGCGATGCGCAGGGGGATGGCGCGCTCGGCCAGGGGCGCCACCGTCTTGGGGTGCAGGACGCTGGCGCCAAAGTAGGCCAGCTCTTCCGCCTCCCGATAGGAGAGCGTCGCCAGGGTGCGCGCCTCGGGCACCAGGCGGGGGTCGGCCGTGAGGATGCCGTTCACGTCGGTCCAGATCCAGACCTCTTCGGCGTCGAGCACCGTGCCGAGCAGGGCGGCCGAGTAGTCGCTGCCGCCGCGGCCCAGGGTGGTGGTGGTGCCGCGGGCATTGGCGCCGATATAGCCCGTCACCACCGGCACGACCCCCTGATCGATCAACGGGCGGACGTGCTGGGCCGCCAGGCGGCGCGTCTCGGCGAGGTCGGGCCGGGCCGCGCCGAACTGGCTATCGGTGCGCAACACCTCGGTGCTGCTGACGGCCTGCGCCGGCGTGCCCCGTCGCCGCAGCAGGGCGGCCAGCAGGCGCGTGGAGATCTGCTCACCCAGGCCGGCCACGGCGTCGGTGCCCCGCAGGGTCAGTTCCCCCAGGGTGGCGATGCTGCGGCACAGCCGCTCATAGTCGTCCAGCAGGTCGACGGTATAGTCGCGCAGGGCGTCCCTTTCGCTGCCGGGGCCCAGGAGCCGCTCGGCCAGGGCCAGGTGCCGCCCGAGGAGCTCCGCCTTGACGGCGCGGTAGCGGGCCTCGTCCGCCTCGGCAGCGGCGCGCGCCCCGGCGATCAGGGCGCTGGTGGTGCCGCTGATGGCTGACAGCACCACCACGAGGCCCCGCTCGCGCGCGCGCTCGACGATATCGGCCACGGCGCGGAAGCGGTCGGCATCGGCGATCGAGGTGCCGCCGAACTTGAACACTAGCATCGGCCCGCCTCCTGGCCGCCCTCGGCCACCTGCGCGAGCGCCTGGGCCAGGTCGGAGATGAGGTCGTCGGCGTCTTCCACGCCGGCGGCGTAGCGCACCAGCTCCCCGCGGATGCCGATGGCCGCCCGCTCCTCTTCGTTCAGGGTAAAGTGTGACATCAGCGCCGGCTGCTCGACGATGCTCTCCACCCCGCCCAGGCTGGGGCCGATATAGGGGATGCGCAGCGCATCGATGAAACGGGCGGTCCCCTCCAGGTCCGCGGCGACCTCAAAGCTCACCACGCCGCCAAAGCCCCGCATCGTCCGGCGGGCCAGGGCGTGGTCCGGGTGGGAGGGCAGCCCGGGGTACCACACGCGGCGCACCGCCGGGTGGCGTTCGAGGAACTCGGCCAGGCGTTGGCCGTTCTCGTTGTGGCGGGCCATGCGCAGGGCCAGGGTCTTGACCCCGCGCAAGAGCAGGTAGAGGGCGTGGGGGTCGGCCACGGCGCCCAGCAGGTGGTTGGTCTCACGCATCTGGGCGACCAAGGCGCTGCGCCCCGCCACGGCGCCGGCCAGCAGGTCGTTATGCCCGCCGAGGTACTTGGTCGCCGAGTGGATCACCAGGTCGATACCGCGTTCCAGGGGGCGCACGTTGACCGGCGTGCCAAAGGTGGCGTCGACGACGGTCAAGAGCCCCCGCCGGCGCCCGATCTCGGCGAGGCGGTCGAGGTCGATGACGCGCAGGTAGGGATTGGTGGGAGACTCGGTGAGGATCAGGCGCGTCCGCGGGGTGATGGCCGCCTCGAGGGCCTCATAGTCGCCCATGGGCGCCAGGGTGCAGGCGATCCCCAGGCGCTTGAGGAACTCGAGGGAGAACTGCCGGGTGCGCCGGTAACAGTCATCGGTGAGGATGCAGTGGTCCCCGGCGGAGAGAAAAGTGAGCAGGGCGTTGGTGATGACGGCCATGCCGCTGGCCAACACCAGGGCCGCGTCGCCCCCTTCGAGGGCGGCCAGTTTGCGTTCGACGGCCTCCTGGGTGGGGTTGCCGTAGCGGCCATACTCCCCGCGTTCCAGGGGCAGGCCCTGCTCTTTGCGGCGCATGTGGGCCACGATCTCGGCCGTGTCGGCAAAGGTGTAGGTCGACGTCTGTACGATCGGCGTTGTCAGTGAGCCGTAGGGCTTGCTTTTGGCCTCGCCGGTATGCACCGACTGGGTGCTGAGGTGGGCGCTAGCCAGGTTGGGCGGGCAGGATGGCATGGGACCTCCTGGTCGATCGGGCGGTTCCGTGTTGCCATCCAGCAGGGCGGGGAAGGGGGGATCATCTGGCCGGGCAGCCGCGACGGGGGAGGGATGAAAAGAGCCTCTTCGTCGGGCTGTGCCCAGATGAAGAGGCCAACAGGCGGCAATGCGTTGTCGTCTCTCATCTTTCAGAGCGTCCCGTGCGACAGTCCGCATTGCGCCACCGTCCGCACTGGGCGACGGTCTACGGGAGCTCTGCCGGAGTTGGCACCTGTGGCGGCATTCGCCTGACCAGGTTGCCGAGGCTTCACTGGGCCGGTCCCTCTGCCTCTCTGGATGAGCACCACGGTCTATTCACTTGGGCAGGATGATAGCATGCGGGGGCAGGCCTGTCAACCTGCGCCGGCGGGCGGCCTAGGCGCCCGCCGCGGCCTGCCGCTCGTAGGCGATGACGTCGCGGAGGATATCGTCCAGGGAGGCCTGGGGCCGCCAGCCGATGGCCCGGCCGATCTTGTCGATCGCGGGCACGCGGCGGCGCATGTCCTCAAAGCCGGCCTCATAGGCCTGCGCGTAGGGGATGTGCACGATCTCGGACGTGCTGCCCGTCAGCGCGACGACCCGCTGGGCCAGGTGCTCGATGGTGACCTCTTCGGTAGAGCCGATATTGAACGCCTCCCCGATGGCCTGTGGGGCGCGGGCCAACGCCGTCACGGCGCGGACCACGTCGGCCACGTGGCAGAAGCAGCGGGTCTGCTGGCCGTCACCGTAGACGCTCAGGGGCCGGCCGGCCAGGGCCTGCTGCACAAAACGGGGCACCACCATGCCGTAGCGGCCCGTCTGGCGGGGGCCCACGGTGTTGAAGAAGCGGCCGATGACGACGGGCAGGTTCTGTTGCTTCCAGTAGGCCAGGGCCAGGAACTCATCCATGGCCTTGGAGCAGGAGTAGGACCAGCGGGAGTGCGTGGTGGGGCCGAGGACGCGGTCGGCGCCCTCCTGGAAGGGGACCTCCTCGCTCTTGCCATAGATCTCGGAGGTGGAAGCCAGCACCACTTTCTTCCGGTAGCGCGCCCCGATGCGCAGCACCGCCTCGGAGCCCTTGATGTTCGTCTCGATGACGTGCACCGGGTCGCTGACGATCAGCTCCACGCCAACTGCGGCAGCCAGGTGGTAGATGATGTCGCACTCGGAGATCAGGCGGTCCATCACGGTCTCGTTGGTGATGGTCTCAATGGCAAAGTGAAACCCGGGATGAGCGACGAGCCCGGCGATGTTGGCAAAGCGGCCGGTGGAGAGGTTGTCGACCACGGTGACGGTATCACCCTGGGCCAGCAGCGCCTCGGCCAGGTGGCTGCCGATGAACCCGCATCCTCCGGTGATGAGTGCTCGCATGGCTCTCCTTGCTGCCCAAGGCCTTGGTGTGGTAATGAGGCCCGGCGATTCTAGCGTGCCCCTGCCGGGGGGTCAAAGGGATCGCTGCCCGCTGCAGCAGGACGTATTTACGCCGGCCGTTGTGAGAGGGCCCCGGGCATGCTATACTCGGGCGACAACGTACCCTACATGCGACGGTTGAGGCCGCTATGCCAAGCCCGCGCCAGCGTATATGGCTGATCGCCATCACCACGGGTCTGCTCCTGCTGGCCGGCGTTGCCGGCCTCGGCCAGGTTACGGCGGACCAGGGCCCGGTGGATTATGACCTGCCCGGGCGCTTTATGCTTCCCTGGGCCTGTGGCGAGGCCAACCGCATCACCTGGCTGCCCAACGACCACTGGGCCCACGGCAAGGCCACCGGCCTGGCCTACGATTTTGGCCTGCCCGAGGGCACCCCGGTCTTTGCCCCGGCGGCGGGGACCGCCTACTTTCTGTGCGACGAGCGCCCGCTCGAGACCAACCTGGGCAACTATGTCGATCTGGAGGTCGACGGGGGCTGGCTGGTGCGCCTGGCGCACCTGCGCGACGCGCAGGAGGGGGAGCGCGCGGTGCGGGCCGGCGAGCTGCTGGGCTATTCGGGCAGCACGGGCGTGCCCGACGCGCACCTGCACGTCGAGCTGCTGATGCGCGACGGGCGCCGCTGGGCGGCTCCCGAGGCCGCCCGGCTGACCAGCCTGTTCGGCCTGCCCACGGCCGACCTGGCCGAGGGGGCCATCCTGGTGAACGAGGGGTGCGCGGCCGCTTTGCGGGCGGATGGCGAGCTGTACCTGGACGCCGGTTCGTATCTCCTGGCTCTGGGGCAGCCGGCGCGCCTGCTGATCCCCATTCGCAACGTGGGGCTCGAGGCGGCCGCCATCGAGCAGGTGGCCGTGTCGCTGCGCGGGCCGGGCGGTGTGCTGCGTTCCATCGTGACGACGGGCCTGTGGCCGCTGGCGGGCCAGGCGCGGCGCGAACTGGCCATCGACGTGAGGGCCGATGAGGCCGGCGAGTGGCGCGTCGAAGACCTGGCGCTATCGGTCGACGGCGTGGCGCAGCGACTGGATGCCGCGGGTGGGTTCGCGGTGAAGGCGTCTTCCGTCACGCTGGTGGGCCTGAGCGTGCCGCCCGTCCTGGAGGTGGGCGAGCAGGTGCGGCTGGAGGCCTGGCTGCAGAACGCCTCGACGGCCGACGTCGCGCTGGACGGCCTGTACGTGACGGGGCTGACCGCCGGCCACGAGGCCTGGGAAGCCGCCACGCTCCAGCGCGTCACCGTGCCGGCAGGGGGCTTTCGGCGGCTGGCTCTGGAGAGCGCCAGCGTTCCGTACAGCGTGGGCGAGTGGCAAGCACTGCGCGTGGACGGCCTGCAGGCGGGCGGGCGCCTGGTGTTGGCCCGCGTGGCGCAGCCCTTCCGCGTGGAGGGCGCCGAACTGGCCGTCGAGTACGTGGGGCCCTGGCCGGCGCCAGGGCGGCCGGGGCTACTGCTGATGGTGGTCAACCGCGGCACCGCGCCCATCCGGCCGGAGCGCCTGATGCTGTGGGGCGAGGATGCCGAGGCGCCGCACGACGTCTCGCTGCCGGGAACCGCCCTCGGCGAGCTGGCCCCCGGCGAGGCCCGCCAGGTCATCTTGGCTGCTGAAGAGGTCGGCAGCATCGACGAGTGGACGCTCACCGCGGCCGGCGCCTGGTGCGGCGGCAGGTATCTGCCGGTGCGGGTGCCGCCGCGGCTGGGGTACGCGGGCTCGCCAGGCAACCCGCTGGAGGACACCGGCGACAGTGCGGCCCGCTGACCGGCTAGCCGCCGCGTACGATGGGGCGATGCAGCCTTTGGAACGGCTCCTGTTGCGACGGCTCCGCCTCGGCCTGGTGCCCGCCCTGCGCGGGCGCGTGCTGGAGATCGGCGCGGGCACCGGTGCGAACCTGCCCCTCTACGGACCTTCCGCACGGCTCGTGGTCGTCGACGTCGATCCCGCGATGCTCAGGTTGGCGGCCGGGCGTGCCCTGCCGGGGCAGGCGACCCTTCTGCTGGCCGACGCGGAGCGGCTGCCGTTCTTGCCGGGGAGCTTTGACCACGCCGTGGCGACGCTGTTCTTCTGCTCAGTGCGCGACCCGGCTGCGGCCGCCGCGGAGCTCTGCCGCGTCCTGCGGCCCGGGGGGACGCTCTCCCTGCTCGAGCACATGCAGGGCGCGGGAAGGCTGGCGGGCTGGCTGACGCGCGCACTGGCCAGGCCCTGGTGCGCCCTGATGGGCTCCTGCCATCTCGATCGGCGGACCCTGGACGTGCTGCAGGGCGCGGGCCTGTTCGTGAGGGAGGAGCGCCGCTACCTGGGCGGGATCGTGCGGACCGTCGTCCTGGCCAGGGCGGGGTAGGGGATCAGCCTTCTTGAGGCGGGCCCAGGTGCTCCTGGACGAGTTCCAGCAGCCAGGCCATGTCATCGATGGTGCCGGGTTCCAGCCGCATGATCAGGCTATGGCCCTGGGCATCCGGGGGACCGGCCAGCTCGTAGGTGGCGCCGGGCCAGCCGCTGAGGCGGCCGTGGGCGCTATCCGGACGGCCGCGGGGGAAGAAGCGGCTGAACCAGGTCAGGCGGCCCAGGCGCGTCTGCCGCAGGGGGAGCGACAGACGGCGATAGGCGTGCACGTCGGCCCAGCGGAGGTGCTCGTCTCCCCAATGGGAGCGCCGGCTGATCGCCTCGTCGGTGACGGCGATCTCTTCCTCGCGGAGGACGAACCAGTAGTAGAGCCCCACGATGATCGGGGTGGCCACAAAGGTGGCGTACAACCACTGCCAGCCCCTGGCGTACAGCCGCGCCAGGACGGGCCCGCCCGCGCCGAGGGCCCTGGCCAGGAGCGACACAGCCAACAGCGTGGCCGAGACGCCGGCGAGGACCGCCAGGTAGCGCCCTCCCTGGCCGGCAAAGGTCTCGCGTTCAGGGACAGTGTGGCCGCAGCCCGGGCAGAGGCTGCCCCCGGGGGCGGCCGTTTTGCAGTCAGGGCATAGCATCGCGATCACCTGGACAGCGCCGGCTGCGCCAGGGCCGGCTGGGGTAACGTCGTCGGCGCTCGGTGCGGCGTGTCGATTCGATAGTGCGGCAGGTTCCGGAGGGCAGTCTAGCGCGGCCATAGGGCAGCGTCAACGCTTCCGGGGCGGCCGGCGGGTCCGAAGTATGGAAAGGAGAGTGGTGGACGTTTTCAGCCCGGCGGATCATCCGCATCGTCGCCTGAACCTGCTGACCGGGGAGTGGATTCTGGTTTCGCCCCATCGCACCAAACGCCCTTGGCAGGGCCAGCTGGAGCGGCCGGCCGCCGAGGCGCGCCAGCGCTACGACCCCACCTGCTACCTCTGCCCGGGGAACGAGCGTGCCGGGGGCGTCTACAATCCCGCCTACGAAAGCACTTACGTGTTCGACAACGACTTTATGGCCCTGCTGCCCAACGGACCCTCCGGCCGCACGCGGGAGGGCGGCTTGCTGGTGGCCGAGAGCGAGCGCGGGCTCTGCCGGGTGATCTGTTACTCGCCCGATCACAGCCTGACCATCGCAGAGATGCCCGTCGCCGACGTGCGCCGCGTCGTCGACGTCTGGACCGAGCAATACGACGAGCTAGGCCGGCTCCCCTTTGTGAACCACGTACAGATTTTTGAGAACCGCGGGGCGCTGATGGGCTCCT
Organism: Chloroflexota bacterium; assembly: GCA_012513595.1. The sequence goes on along the minus strand of JAAZBY010000181.1, from coordinate 8,580 downwards.
CGAACCCGCACCCGCACGGGCAGATCTGGTGCAACGAGACGGTGCCGCAGGTGCCCTCCGTCGAGGGCGCCCGCCAGGCCGCCTACCTGGCGGAGCGCGGTTCCTGCCTGCTGTGCGACTATGCGGCGCTGGAGGAGCGCAGCGGCGAGCGCCTGGTGTGCGGGAACGCCAACTTTTGCGCCGTAGTGCCCTACTGGGCGACCTGGCCGTTTGAGACAATGATCCTGCCACGGCGGCACGTGGCCTCTCTTCTGGACCTTACTTCGGAGGAGCGCGACGGCCTGGCCGACGTGGTCAAGCAGCTGACCGTGCGGTACGATAACCTCTTTGAGGTCTCTTTCCCCTATACGATGGGCATTCACCAGCAACCTACCGACGGCCTCATGCACCCGGGCTGGCATCTGCATCTGCACTTTTTCCCGCCGCTGCTGCGCTCCGCGACGGTGCGCAAGTTCATGGTCGGCTATGAGATGCTGGCCAACCCCCAGCGAGACCTGACGGCCGAATCGGCCGCCGAGCGCCTGCGGGCGGTACCGGCGACGCGTTTTGACAGCGCCTGATCCGGTTCTTCTGCCCCCCAGGGACACGCGCAGACCCCCGCCTGGCCAACCAGGCGGGGGTCTCTTGCACAGTGGGGAGGACCTGCCGGGCGGCTAGGGCCTTGGCAGGATGATGCCACCGCTGCCGGCGCCGCGGCGCTCGTCGGGGCCCTGCTCCTCCTCGTCCTGACCCTCCAGCTCCTTCAGCCGCGCGGCGATCTGCTCGACGTCGCTCAGATCGAGGCCGAACCCGGGCGTCCCGTCGAGCAGGCGGCGCAGCAGGGTGCGTTCCAGCGTGCTGCGGAAGGCGAGGGGCGAGTGGTAGGTGACCCAGGCGAAGCGATTGTGCCGCATAAAGTGCAACATGGCCGGCGAGGGGCTGGCCTCGGCGTAGCGATAGCCGAGCGTCGGGAGGCCCGCCTGCTGGGCGGCCTGCCACTCGACGCCGAGCGGGGCGTGCAGGTCGGTGCCCAGGATGATGATGTACAGGTCGCTGCGCGCCAGGGCGGCCAGATCCGGGTTGCCCCCGGATGGCCCGTGGGGGGTGCGCCGGATGGTCGAGCGGCTGCGCTGCGTTAGCCCGGCCAGCACCTGGCCGATCTGTTCGCACTCGGCGTCCATCTCTGGCGAGGCGGAGAGGTAGACGGTGAACTCTTTGTCCATAGCGTTCTCTTCCCGTGGCCTACTTGCGGGGGGCGATGATAGCCTTCACGGCGCGCTGCGAGCGGACGTCGTCCAGAGCCTGGCCGGCCTCGGCGAGGCTGTAACGCCCGGAGACAAACTCTTCCCAGCGGAAGCGGTCACCGTGCTTGGCCAACACGCGCAGGCCGCGCCAAAAGTGGGAAAAGTCGCTCCCCCAGGTCCCGCGGATATCCAGGTGCTTCTTGTTGATGTCACGGTGGGGGTTGATCTGGATGTCACCCACGTCGGTGTACTGGCCGACGATCACGTAGCGGCCGGCATCGCGGGTGAGGGCCAGGCCCTCGTTCACCGCGGCGGGGTTACCGGTCGCCTCGATGGTGACGTCGGCGCCGCGGCCGTGGGTGCGCGCCAGGACGGCCTCGAGCCGCTCCTGTGGGCTGGTGGCGGCAACGTCGAACGTGGCGTCGGCCCCGATGCGCGCTGCCTGGGCCAGCCGCTCACGGGGCCCGCCGATGACGATCACCTCCGTAGCGCCGCTCAGCTGGGCCAGGATGGCCACGCTGAGCCCCACGGGTCCGCTGCCCTGCACCACGACGGTGTCGCCGAGGGTGACCTCGGCGCGTTCCAGGGCGTGCATGGCGGTGGGCAGGCCGCACCCGGCGCCGATAAAGCGCTCGGGGGGCACGTCGGCGGGGAGGGGCAGGATCTTGACGCCCGGCTTGAGGAGGATCATCTCGGCCCAGCCCCCCAGCAGCCCCTCGTTGGCGGAATAGGTGATCCCGTAGACGCGCCGATGTGGGCAGCGCGTGGAGGCCTTGGCCACGGTGCAGAACCAGCAGTGCCCGCAGGTCTCGTGCACGTCCAGAAAGGTCACCACCTGGCCGACGCGCAGCGGGTCGCCGTTCAGGTCGACGGCGCGCCCGCAGATCTCGGCGATCTCGCCGACGTTGACGTGGCCGGGGATCAGGGGGTAGGGCACGCCGGAGAGGTGGCCGGCGTGCAGGTGTACGTCGGTACCGCAGACCTCGCTGTAGATGGTGCGCAAAAGGACGGCGCCCTCGCTCAGTACAGGGCGAGGGTACTCGCGTATTTCAATCGGCATCCCGGGCCCGGGCATTACGGCGGCTTGGACCATGGCGCTCTCCGTGCGGCAACGACGTGTGGCGAGTACGCTCCAGGAACATTATAGACGGCGCCACGTAGCGCGGCCAGCGCGGCGGCCCTTTACGGACCGTTTACGCCGTTTTTACGCATTGCCACACTTGCTCATTGTGCGGCCGGGTATACTTGGTTTGGTTGTATTGTGCGCCAAGCGGTTGCGTGGCGGATGCGTTCAGAGGTTAGCAGCGGCAGATGGCCAGACTCCTGGTGGTAGACGACGACCCGCAGCTCCTGTACTCGCTGAGCGAGTACCTGAAGCACTGTGGACACGAGGTGCACACCGCCTCCAGCGGGGCCGAGGCCCTGACCGTGTTGATCGGGTCTTCGCCCGACCTGATTGTCTCTGACCTGGTGATGGACGGGATGGACGGGCACGAGTTCCATCGGCGCGTGCGCACGCTGACGGGGGGCTCGCTGCCATTCCTGTTCCTGACGGCCAAGGGCGAACACTCGGAGCGCCTGGCCAGCCTGCGTGCCGGCGCGGACGACTATATCGTCAAGCCGTTCGACCCGGAGGAGCTGGAGGCCCGCATCGCCGCCGTGCTGGCGCGCGTGGAGGCCACCCGCCAGCAGGAGCGCAGCAAGGCCCAGGCGGAACGCAGCCGGGCGCTGGCCGAGGCTTCCGAGCAACTCGGTGACCCGGTGACGGAGATCGTCCGCGAGCTGGGCGCGCTGCGCACCGAGGTCGGCGCGCTAGGGCGCTCTGAGCCGCGGGAGCAGGTGGACAGCGTGCTGCGCCGGGCCGGCGAGCTGGAGGCGCTGGTCAGCGATCTCTCCTGGGCCGACGATGACGCTTTGCCGGCCCTGACCATAAACAGGGAGCCACAACGGATTGCGCCGATCGTGCGCACTGCCGCGGCAGCGGCCGCACGGCGCGCCAGTGCGCGATCCGTGGAGCTGCAGATTGCCTGTGGGGGCCTCTTGAGTGGCAACGTAGATGGGGACGCCCTCCAACGCGCCCTGTCGGACCTCTTGGAGGCAGCCGTGGACCAGTCTCCGGGGGGGAGCCGGGTGCGCATCCACGCTCGCCGCTCGCGGGAGGGTGGCCTGGAGATCTCGATCACCGACGGCGGGCGCAGAGCCGACGCCGATGAGCGCCCGCCGCTTGACGACCCCTCGCGGCGTGCGCTTGAGGGGGCCCGGCACGTGGTACGGGCGCACGGCGGCCAGCTCGATGCAGACGTGACGTCCACCGGAGCGCTGGTGCTGATGATGTGGCTGCCCGGGCGCGTGGCCAAGCACGTGGGCAGAAGGGACTGAGCCGTGGCGGATGCCCGGTCTGGGCTGTGGCGGCCCTTTGTGCTGGGGCGGACCATGCTCGCAGCGGTGCTGGTGGTGCTGCTGCTGATCCTCAACGGGGTGCCGACTGGGGCGGTGCGGCCCCTCTTTGGCCTGGCGGTGCTGCAGTTGGTGGCCAACGGCGCTTACGGGCTGGCGGGGCGCCTGCGTGGCCACGCGGGGCTTGGCTGGGTGACCTTCTGCAGTGAGATCCTGCTGATCAGCCTGCTGATCTGGCTGCAGGGGCCCGACGGCTGGGCCTTCCTGTTGGCCTACTGCTGGCCGATCATTGTCGGGGGTTTGATGGTCGGCCGCCGAGCCATTCCGGTGCTGACCTTCTGGACCGGCCTGTGCATCGCCGCCCTGCTGAGGGCCCAATGGCTCGGCTGGGCGCCTCAGGAGCGCCTGCTGGCCCCCAACGGTTCCCCCCAGGCGCTGGTGTTGGCCTACCCCTATCTCGTGTTCGTGGTGCTGCTGGTGTGGCTGGTAGTGCGTGAGGTGGAGACCAACCGCGAGGATCTGGATCTGCGCAACGCCCAGCTGCAACGGGAGCGGAACCTTCTCTCGGGCATCCTCGCCCACATGCGTGAGGCGGTCATCCTGGCCGATGAAGCGGGCCGCACAGTGCAGGCCAACCGCGCGGCGCGCCAGATCCTTCATGCCGAGGAGGGTCGACCGGCCCCTGCCTGGCTGGCCGCGGGGAGCCCGGGGCAGGCAGAAGGGGCGCAGCGCCTCATCGAGCACCAGGGGCGAACGCTGCGGGTGGCGTCTTCGGCGCTGCCAGTGGGCCGCGAGTTCGGCGGCGCCACGCTCTACGTGGCCTCGGACGTCACCGAGCAGACCCAGCTGGAGCGCCTGAAGGCCGACTTTGTGGCCTACGCCTCGCACGAGCTACGCACTCCCCTGACGACCATTCGCACCTTGGTGCGGCTGCTCCAGGGCCAGGTCGAGCCGGACGCGGCGGAGGCCGAGTACCTGGCGATCATCGAGTCGCAGGTGGCCCGGCAGGCCCATTTGGCCAACAGCCTGCTGGACTATGCCCGCCTCGAGGCAGGGGGTTACGCCTTGAGCCCCGAGCCGGTGGACGCGGCCCAGGTGATCGAGGAAGCCATGGCCGCCTTCCACCCGCTGGCCGCCGAGAAGGGCGTGACCCTGGAGGCGCACTGCACGACCGGGCTGCCCCGCTACCTGTGGAACGCCGAGGCGCTGGAACAGGTGCTGGTGAACCTGGTGTCGAACGCCATCGCCTTCACCGATACGGGTGGGCGGGTGACGGTGTCGCTCCGCCGCGAGGACGAGGATATCCTGCTGGAGGTAGCCGATACCGGCATAGGGATGGGGCCCCAAGAGGTGACCCAGGCCTTCTACCGGTTCCACACCACCCGGCGCCGCAAGGGTCGCGGCGAGGGCGCCGGTCTGGGTCTGGTGATCTGTCGGATGATCGCAGAGGCGCTGGGCGGGAGCATCAGCGTGGAGAGCAGCCTCGGGGTCGGCACGCGCTTTACCGTGCGGCTGCCGGCGCGCGAGGTCGCTGGTGCCGATGAGGCGTTCGAGGCGGAAGGGGAGGCTCTCCGCGCGTGAGGGCGGGGGGGCGCCTACCCCTCTGGCTCAGGAGGTCCGGCCGTACAACTCTGGGCGCAGGAAGGGCGCCAGCGCGCAGGCCACCGCAGCGCCAAAGGCCCCGTCGCGGGGGAGCAGCCCCCTGGTGAGGAAGCCCATGGCGCCCTGCCGCTGGCGGGTGTCGTGCTCTCCCGAGTAATGGTCGATCACGGGCCCTAGCTCCGCGCCGCCGCGCACCTGCGCGGCGATGGCCTCCGGCAGGAGCAGCCGCGCCCCGCTGGCCAGGCCGGTGTACCCCTGCCGGTCGACGACGGCCACCCAGTTGGTGAGGTACATCCCCTCGGGCATCTCCGCTACGGAGCCCTCCAGCCCGACGCCCAGGTCGGCGTCGCAGGCCTGGCGGGCGCGGGCCGCGCGCAGGCGAGCCCCGCGGACAGCCTCCTGGTCAGACATCGGCATCTCGGCCACGCCCGAGTCGACGGCCACGGGCAGGCAGGCGGCCTCCGGCCAGACGCGGGAGATCACCTGGTGGACGGCGCGGACCTTGGCGCGGTTGGTGGAGCCGATGGCGACGGTGCGGATGTTCAATCAGTCACCTCATGGCAGGCGCGGCGCGGGCTGGGCGCCTCCCCGGGTCAGCGCCCCTTTCTCCGCGACAGACGATAGATACATACCCCTGCCCCGGTCGCCGTCAGCCCGTTCAGTATCAGGCTGAACAGGGCGGGCACGAACCCAGCGGCGTTGGTCCCCAGGGTCGCCAGCGCCAGGATGCTGAGGACCAGGAGCAGCAGCGACAACCCCAGTACTATACGGCAGATACTGATTCCCATTCCCATTGGGGCACCGTCTCGGCATAGTGGCAGGCGACCATCTCCCCGTCGAGAGCGGTCAGGCAAGGCTCCTGCTCCGAACAGGCATCCTGGGCATACAGGCAGCGTGGATGAAAGCGGCAGCCGGGCGGCGGGTTGGTCGGGTCGGGCATGTCCAGGCTCTTGAGCGGGAGGTCCTTCATGGCCCGCGCCACGCGCGGGTCGGGGATCGGCACCGCTGCCAGCAGCGCCTGCAAGTACGGATGGCGCGGCCGCGCCAGGACGGTGTTCAGGTTGCCCGTCTCCACCACCTTGCCGGGGTACATCACGGCGATGCGCCCGTGCGCGGCGATATAGCGGGCTGTGGCCAGGTCATGGGTGATATAGATGAAGGCGATGTTGAAGCGCCGGTTCATCTCACTCATCAGGTCCAAGAGGGAGATGCGCAGCGACACGTCCACCATCGAGACCGGCTCGTCAGCCACGATGAGGTCGGGCTGCACCGAGAGGGCCCTGGCCAGGAGCAACCTCTGCCGCTGGCCGCCGCTCAGTTGGTGGGGGAACTTGTCCAAGAACTGGTCGGGTGGCACTAGCCCCACGAGGGTCAGCAGCTCCTCAAGGCGCGCGCGGGCAGCGGCCTTGTTCCGGACCAATTTGTGATGCAGAAGGGGCACGCTCAGCGACTGAAAGATAGAGCGCGCTGGGTTCAACGCGGCGTAGGAATCCTGATGGACCATCTGGACGCCCTTGCGGTAGGCGGCCCGGGCCTCGCCCCGCAGCGCGTGGATGTCGTTACCCTTGAAGCGGATGGTGCCGCTGGTTGGCCGGAGCAGCCCCACCACCAGCCGCCCGAGCGTGGTCTTGCCGCAGCCGCTCTCGCCCACCACGGCCAAGATTTCGCCCGAGTCCAGACGGATGTTGACGCCGTCCACGGCATTGACGGTAGCCTTCCTGCGCAACAGGCCCCGGCCGCTCTTGAACTGCATACGGAGGTTCTCGGTCTCTAGCAGGGGTGGTTGCATCTTACTGTGCCCTCATGTTCTGCCAGCGGCAGCAGATGGTAAAGTGCCCCTCCTCCACCTCCACCAGCTCGCCCCGCTCACTCCCGTCGCAGTCTCCATCGCGACAAAAGGCGCAGCGCGGACCAAAGCGACATCCGCTGGGAAGATCGGTCAGGTCAGGTGGTGACCCGGGGATGGCCCGGCGCTGGGTGACGTCGTCGGTGAGCGACGGGGCGGCGTTGATCAAACCGCGCGTGTAAGGGTGCAGGGGGGTGTAGAACACGTCGAACACCGAGCCCACCTCGACGACCTGCCCCGCATACATCACGGCGATGCGGTCGGCTATCTTGCCCATGATACACACGTCATGGGTCAGGAAGATCATGGTGATCTCCAATTCCTGGTGCACACTGCGGAGGATGTTCATCACGTACGCCTGGGTGATCACGTCGAGGGCCGTGGTGGGCTCGTCGAGCACCAGGATCTTGGGATCGAGGAGCAGGCTCAACGCGAGAATGGTGCGCTGCTTCATGCCGCCGCTCAGCTGGTGCGGGTAGGCATCGAGAACCTGGTCGGGCTCGAGGCGAACGAACTGCAACAAGTCACGCGCCTTGGCCAGGACCTTGCTCTCCGGGAACTCGTCGTGCGCGGCGGCCGTGTCCATGAACTGCTCCCGGATCCGGAGGACCGGGTTGAGGGAGTTCTGCGCCGCCTGGAAGACGGTGGCCACGTCGCGCCAGCGGTACTGGCGAAGCTCCTCCTCCGGCATTGCCAGGATGTTGCGCCCCTCGTAGAGCACACGGCCAGCGGTGATGTGCCCGGGTACCGACACATGGTTCAGTATCGTGGAGGAGAGGGTTGACTTCCCGCTGCCGCTTTCGCCCACGATCCCCAGGATCTCGCCCCGGCGGACGCTGAGCGAGACGTCGTCCACCGCGCGCAAGACGCGCTGCGGCAGGCGAAACTCGACGCTGACGTTCTCTATCTCCAGGATGTGGTCTGTGGCGTCACTCATATCACCGTGTCCTCAGCCGGGGGTTGAACGCCTCTTCCATGCCGCTGGCGAAGAAGAGACAGCCCATCTGGAAGAACATGATCCCCATGATCGGGGTGACAAAGTAGATCAGGGCGCTGGAGCCGTACACGGCGCCGGTGCTCGTCATGGCCAGGTTCAGCATCATGCCCCAGTGGGTGGCAGAGAAGGGCACCAGCCCGAGGACCATGAGGCCGACGCTGGCCGTCACCGCGCCGCGCATGATCATGATAAAGTGGTAGGCGACGTAAGAGGCCATGTTGGGCAGCATCTCGCGGAAGACGATGTGGGGCAGCCCCAGCCCGAGGATGCGGCTGGCCTCGATGAACTCCCTGTTCTTGAGCGACAGAATCTGTGAGCGGATGGCCCTGGCCAGCCCCGCCCACGACCAGATGCTCAGCACCAAGGCGAAACTGAAGGGGTCGGTGATGGTGACCACCATAGAGAGCACCATCATGATCGGGAAGCTGGGCACCGTCAGGATCACGTTGGTGACGAACATGAGCAGCGCGTCGAGCGAGCCGCCGGCCACGCCGGCCATCCCGCCCACCAGAAAG
>JAAZBY010000180.1 GCA_012513595.1 Chloroflexota bacterium | reverse complement strand
TCTTTGAGCTGGCCAACATCCGCGACCAGTGCTCCTGGGTGCACATGACCCTGCCCGCCGAGGCCACCGACAAGGCCAAGGATCTGGTGCGTATGGCCGTCAGCCGTGCGGTGCAGAACCGGCCCCTCCACGGGCAGCCGCTGCCCGTCACGCACAGCGCCCTGGTCATCGGCGGGGGCATCACCGGGCTGGCTGCGGCGCTGAACATGGCCGGGCAGGGCTACGAGGTTGCCCTGGTCGAGCGCGAGGCCGTCTTGGGCGGGAACGCCCGGCACATCCACGCGACGCTCCGGACGCGGGACGTGGGCCGCATCCTGAACGAGATGATCGCCCGCGCCGAGGCCGACGCGCGCATCAAGGTCTACAAGAACGCCGTCGTCCAAGGGATCGAGGGCTTTGTGGGCAACTTCCAGTCGGTGATCCGCCAGGGCGCCAACGGGCAAGGCCCCACCGAGATCACCTTCAAGCACGGCGTCGTGATCGTGGCCACCGGTGCCGAGGAGCGCCGCACGAGCCAGTACTTGTATGGGCAGGATCCGCGCGTCGTCACCCAGCGGGAGCTCGAGGAGGCCCTGGCTGAGGGCGCGCTGGCGTTGCCGCAGGGCGGCACGGTGGTGATGATCCAGTGTGTGGAATCGCGCACCGACGAGCACCCCTACTGCAGCCGCGTGTGCTGCTCGCAGGCGCTCAAGAACGCCATCGCCATCAAAGAGCGCGATCCGGAGGCAAACGTCGTCGTCCTGTACCGTGACGTCCGCTCGTACGGTCTGCGCGAGAGGTACTATCAGCAGGCCCGGGACGCGGGCGTCATCTTTGTCCGCTACGACCTGGAGGCGGACGAGAACGGCCGGGGCGGGCTGCCCGTCGTCGAGCGGCAGGATGGGCGGCTGGTCGTGCGGGCCTTCGACCCCATCGTCGGCGAGGAGGTCACCTTTGCGGCCGACGCCCTGGCGCTCAGCGTCGGGATCGGCCCGCGCGAGGACGCCGTGGACCTGGCCACTATGCTCAAGGTGCCCCTGAATGCCGAGCGGTTCTTCCTCGAGGCGCACATGAAGCTGCGCCCGGTAGAGTTCGCCACTGAGGGGGTCTTCCTGGCCGGCATGGCCCACGGGCCCAAGTTCGTGGAGGAGTCGATCGCCCAGGCCAACGCCGCCGTCTCGCGGGCCTGCACCGTGCTCTCCAAGGCGGAGCTGATCTCTTCCGGCGCGGTGGCCCATGTGGACCAGGTGGCCTGCGTGGCCTGTGGCGATTGCGTGGCCATCTGCCCGTTCAAGGCCATCGATATGGTGAACAAAGAGGTGACCCGGCGCAACTTCAAGGACTGCGCGGAGGTCAACCCGGCCCTGTGCAAGGGGTGTGGCACCTGCGCGGCGGCCTGCCGCTCCGGTTGCATCACCCTGGACGGCTTTGACGATATGCAGATCATGGCCCAGATATCGGCCCTGGTCTCTGACTGAGAGCGGCAAAGGACACACTGCATGGCCGAACCACAGACAGACGCTGCCTGGCAGCCCAAGATCCTGGCCTTCCTGTGCAACTGGTGCTCGTACGCGGGGGCCGACCTGGCCGGCACGTCGCGGCTGCAATACCCGCCCAACGTGCGCGTGATCCGCGTGCCCTGCTCGGGGCGCGTGAACCCGATCTACATCGTCGCGGCGCTGCGGCAGGGGGCCGACGGGGTGCTCGTCTCGGGCTGCCATCCCGGGGACTGCCACTACCTGGCGGGGAACTATTTCGCGCGACGGCGCTTTGCCATGCTGCAGCGTTACCTGGAGTATCTGGGCATCGAGGAGGGGCGGGTGCAGTTCTCCTGGGTCTCGGCCTCGGAGGCCAGCCGCTTTGCCGAGGTGGTTACCAAGGTGACCGAAGATGTGCGGCGCCTGGGCCCCAATCGCCGCCTGCGCATCCAGATGGCGCCGGCGCCCACCCTGGAGGCGGAAGAGCGATGAGCAGACTGCCCGGGCACGTCGCAGAGGCGATCAAGGGTTGGCTGGCCAGCGGCGAGATCGAGCTGTTCATCGGTTACCTGCCGGGGGCGCTCGGGCTGCGCGCCACGCCGGCCTTTGTGCGCAGTGCTGACGAGGTCGATGCCCTGATCTGGGACGCCACCTGTGAGAACAACCTAGCGGCCTTTTTGCCCAAGCACCGGGGGCACAAGGTCGGCATCATGGTCAAGGGGTGTGACTCGCGCGCCCTGGTGGGCCTCCTGCAGGAGGGCCAGCTGGAGCGCGAGAACGTGCGCATCGTCGGAGTCAGCTGTGCGGGCGTCGTGGACCCCCGCAAGGTCGCCGCCCGGCTGGGCCTGTTCCTCGATGACCTGGACGAGGCTCGCCTGGATACCGACCGGATCCTGGTGGGCGACCGGGCGATGGCCCAGGCGGAGGCGCTCTACGACCTGTGCCTGGCCTGCCGGCAGCACAACCCGATCGTCAGCGACGTCCACATGGGCGAGACGGTGCCCGATGAGACCGGCCAGGAGCCCTACGCCGCCGTCCACGAGATGGAGGCGCTCCCTGAGGACGAGCGCTGGGCGCGCTTTGCCGCGGAGGTCGCCCGCTGCAACCTGTGCTACGCCTGCCGGAACGCCTGCCCGCTCTGCTACTGCAACGTCTGCTTTGCCGACCGCACCATGCCGCGCTGGGCCAACCAGAGCGCCGCGCCCGAGGACGTGCAGTTCTTCCAGGTGATGCGCATCTTCCACCTGGCCGGGCGCTGCGTGGGCTGCGGGGCCTGTACACGGGCCTGCCCGCAGGGCGTCAACCTGCGCCTGTTCCTGGACAAGTTGCGGCTGGACGTGGCCGATCTCTACGCCTACGAGGCGGGGGTGAACCCCGAGGAGCAGCCGCCGCTGCGCGTCTACCGTCCGGAGGACTATAACGACTTTGTGCTGTAGGGGGGCGTGGCTGCGCGTGCCCACAAGGAGAGGGTGAAGCGGTGGATCCGTTGATGCTTGCCAAAGCCGAGCTGGAGGCCTTCGTGGCAGCGCTCCTGGCGCGCCGGAGGGTGGTGGCGCCGGTGCGGCGGGACGGTGACGTTGTCTTTGGGGAGGTCACCTCCGCCGCGGACGCCGTGCCGCACTACCGCAACACGCGGCTATCGGCCAAGGCCACCCTGTTCCCGCAGGTCGAGTGCCTGGTGCGCTTTGCCCGAGAGCTGGACCGCTACAACGAGGCCGTGGTGACCCCGCTGGACGATACGCCCACGGTCCTCTTTGCTGCGCGCCCGTGCGACGCGCGCAGCCTGCTACTGCTCGACCGCGTCTTTGCCCAGGGCGAGTACCACGACCCGTACTATCAGGCGCGGCGCCGCAGCACCGTGGTCGTCAGCCTGGCCTGTGACCATCCGCGCAGCACCTGCTTCTGCCACTGGTTCGGCAGCGGCCCCTACGATCCCGAGGGCGCCGACGTCCTGATGCGCGAGGCCGGCGACGCGTACGTCCTCCAGGCGCTGAGCGAGGGCGGCCAGGCGCTGCTCGCGGGGATCGACCTGGCCGTTGCGGACGCGGCGCACCTAGAGGCGGCCGCTCAGGTCGAGGCACGGGCCGTGGCCCGCTTGGCGCCGGCCGAGCCGGTGGCCGGCATCGAGGAGGCCCTGGGCGGCCTGTTCGATAGCCCGCTCTGGCGCGAGGTCTCGGAAAAGTGCCTGGCCTGTGGCACCTGCACCTACGTCTGCCCGGAGTGCCACTGCTTCAACATTGAAGACCGCGTGCTGCCGGGCGGCGGCGAGCGGGTTCGCGCCTGGGATTCGTGCATGTACCCGGGGTTCACCCTGCACGCCTCGGGGCACAATCCGCGGCCCGACCAGGCCGCCCGCTGGCGCCAGCGCACCATGCACAAGTTCGACTATTTGCCGCGCAACGTCGGCCTGTATGGCTGCGTCGGCTGCGGGCGCTGCGTACAGAGCTGCCCCGTTCAACTGGACATCCGCGCGGTGCTGGCTCGCGTCCGCCAGGCCGCCGGCACCACCGAGGGCGTCGGAGGGCCACAATGACCCTGACCCAGGAACACGTCTGCCGGTGTGGCCGCAACCCGTACCTGCCGATGAGCATGCGCCTGGTGCGCGTGGTCGACGAGGTCGACGATCGCAGCATCAAGAGCTTTGACCTGGCCTTCGAGCGGGAAGAGGACGCTGCGCGCTTTCGCTACACGCCGGGGCAGTTCTGCGAGCTGTCCCTGTTCGGCGTGGGTGAGGCGCCCTTTGGCATCGCCTCCTCACCGACGGAGGAGGGGTTCCTGCGCTTCACCATCAAACAGGCCGGCGTGGTCACCTCGCGGCTGCACAGCCTCAAGGCGGGGGACGTCATCGGCCTGCGCGGGCCGCTGGGGAACCATTTTCCCCTGGACCTGATGCAGGGCCAGGATGTGGTGGTGATCGGCGGCGGGTTCGCCTTTACCACGCTGCGCTCGCTGATCGTGTACATGCTGGATGAGGCGCACCGCGCCCGTTTTGGCAAGATCACCGTGGTGTACGGCTGCCGCACGCCGGACCTGCTGATGTACAAGGGCGACCTGGCCGCCTGGGAGGCCCGCGGCGATATTGACGTGTGGCAGACGATCGACGTACCCTTCCCCGGGTGGACGCGCAAGGTTGGCTTTGTGCCCGCGGTGACGGAAGAGGTGGCCCCGTCGGCCGCCAACGCGGTGGCCATCATCTGTGGCCCGCCGGTCATGATCCGCTTCACCCTGCCGGTGATGACCAAGCTGGGCTTTGGCAGCGAGCAGATCTACACGTCGCTCGAGAACCGCATGAAGTGCGGCATCGGCAAGTGCGGCCGGTGCAACGTCGGGCACAAGTACGTCTGCCTGGATGGACCCGTGTTCAGCATGGCCGACCTGGCCGAGCTGCCGCCGGAGTACTAGCCGGGCCCGCGCGTCCGCTGCCGCCCCATTGCGATCCTCCGCGTCTTGGGATAATGTACCGCAGGGTCTGCCGTCGGCAGGCTGCAGCGCGCCCTTTGTCGGGCCCGCTGGCCCAGCGAGGGACAGGAGCATGACCATGGCCTACACGGACAAGCGCGTGACCGAATTCCTTGACCTGTTGGCCTGCAAGGATCCCACCCCGGGCGGGGGCAGCGGCGCGGCGCTGGGCGGCGCCCTGGCGGCCGCCCTGGTGAGCATGGTCTGCAACCTGACCATCGGCAAGAAGGGCTACGAGGACGCCGAGGCCGCCATGCAGGGGATCCTGGCCCGCAGCGAAGCGTTGCGCGCCGAACTGCCCCGCCTGCTCGAGGCGGATACCCAGGTGTACGGCCGGGTCATGGACGCCTACCGCCTGCCCCGCAAGACGGATGAGCAGAAGGCGGCCCGCCAGGAGGCCATGCAGGCCGCCCTGCGCGACGCCACACAGGTGCCGCTGGCCATTGCCGAGCGCTGTGCCCAGGTCGTCGACCTGGCCTTGCCGGCCGCCGAGCACGGCAACCAGTGGGCCGTGAGCGATGCCGGCGTTGGCGCCCTGCTCGCCGAGGCCTCCATGCACGCAGCGCTGCTGAACGTGTCGATCAACCTGGCGAGCATCGAGGACCAGGCCTATCTCGTGGAAGTGCAGCGCAAGATGGACGCCATCACCGGCGGGCGCCAGCAGACCAGGGACCGCGTCCTGGAGATCGTCCACCGCAAGATCGGCGCCTGATGACGTTGCCGCCCCACCCAGCACAGGAGATGCCACCATGACCGCACAGACCCTCGACGGGCGCGCCCTGGCCAAGACCATCAGCGAAGAGATCGCCGCGGATGTGGCGCAGTTCCGCGAGCAGCACGGCTGGGAGCCGGGCATCGCCGTGGTGCAGGTGGGGGCCGACCCCGCCTCCTCCTGGTACGTGAAGCAGATCCAGCGCAGCTTTGGCCGGGCCGGGATGCGTTGCGACCTGCGGGAACTGCCCGCCGCTACCTCTGCGGCAGACCTGACCGCGCTCCTCGCCGCCCTGAACGCCGATGCGCGCACGAACGGGGTCATCGTGCAGATGCCACTGCCTGAGCACCTGCCGCAGAGCCTGGTCACCGACGTGCTGGACCCGGCCAAGGACGTCGACGGCATT
>JAAZBY010000179.1 GCA_012513595.1 Chloroflexota bacterium | reverse complement strand
GCTGAGCATCGCGGGATCGAGAGGATGCTCAACATCCTGGAGGAGGTCGCGGACCGGCTCGACGCCGGCCGGCGGGTCGAGCGGAACGACATGGCGGCGATGCTAGAGTTCATCCAGGTGTTCGCCGACCGCTGTCACCACGCCAAGGAGGAGGACCTCCTGTTCCCGGCCATGGCCAGCATGGGTATCTCGCAGGAGGGCGGGCCGATCGGGGTTATGCTCCACGAGCACGGCCTGGGGCGCGAGCACGTTCGGGCGATGGCCGACGCGCTCGCGGGCGCCGCTGAGGGCGGCCGGGCGGCGCCCCAGGCCTTCTCCGAGCATGCCCGGGCGTACGCCCAACTGCTGCGCCAGCACATCGACAAGGAAGACCACGTCCTCTACCCCCTCGCCGAGCGACTGCTCGGTCGCGAGGAGGACGAGCGGCTGTACGAGGGATTCGAGCGGGTAGAGACAGACGTCATCGGCGCCGGCCGCCACGAGGAGTTCCACCGGCTGCTGGACCGCCTGGAGGAGACCTACCTGGGAGGCGCGGCAGAGGCGACCCACTAGGCGCCAGGGTTAACGGGGGATCGGTCGTCCACGCACAACATCCCGGAGCCGAGGCCGCGATGGCCTCTCCTCCGGGATGTCGTGCATTGGCGATGGGTCTAGTGCCGCGTCATGCGCTTCCAGACCGGCAAGCCGCCGCTGCCGTCCGAGTAGGTGCCGCTCTGGTGGGCATAGACGACATAATGAACGCCGGGCTCTTTTTGCGACCGGAACTCTTCGCGGGTAACGCGCTGATTGCTCAGAGGGCGCCGCAGAAGGCCATCCTTCATGAGCCACGTCTCCACGCGGCCTACAAGGTACTGTTGTGCTTCCATGGTCGCCCTCCTTTGTCTCAGGGACTGTGGGATCGGGGCCCATGGGAGGCGCCTGTCCCCTGTGGCCAACGCCCTCCTGCCGGAGTAGATGACGTGGGAAACGACAGGTGCTTCCAGGGGCTCACCACTATCTTACGGTCAAACAGACGTTCCGTCAAGCGCCCCCGAATCAGACGCCGAGCACACGTGCCGGCACTATAAAAAACCTAATCCGAGCATACAAGACCTTATACTAGCGCTCGGCCAGGGCTTCCGCAAAGCCGCGAGCCCAACGCGCCTCCTCCCGAGATCCCTCTGCTCTCGCCCTACCCAACCCACCCTTCCGAGCACGAGCCCCCAACACCCGTCATCCTGAGGCTGTCCTGACGTCCGTCGAAGGGTCTCCCGCGCCCTGCACCCCAAGCAGTCCTTCCCACCTCATACCACCCAACCCGCTATCCTGAGGTCCCCCGAAGGACCTCCGTCGCACTCCCTCCCTCACCTCCCTGCCAACCCCAGCCCCCTAGTCCGTCATCCTGAGACCTGCTGAAGGCCCCCCGGCACACATCACCCGCAGACCCCCATGCAGAGGACACCTCGACCACGCCCCCAGTGTCAACAGTATCATCAACATCAACAACGCGCCGGCGTCCGCCCGGGTTCATGACGTTCATGATACTCATGACACCATGAACCCTCGTGGCGTGGGCGACACTGTAGGGGCGGCGGATGCCACGTGGCGAGCCCGAGGGGGCTCGTGACGGGGAGTGAGACTCGGAGTGTAGGGCGGTGGAGGTCCTTCGGGGGACCTCAGGATGACGCG
>JAAZBY010000178.1 GCA_012513595.1 Chloroflexota bacterium | reverse complement strand
CGTCGCGGACCTCGTCTCGCCGGCCATTGCCGCGGACGTGGCCTGCCCGGCGCTCATCGTGCCCCAGGAGGGCGACCTGGCCTGCACCTACGCGGCGAGCCTGCCGAGCGCGGCGGCCCGCCAGAACACGGCCACGGCCACCCTGCAGAACCACGACTATGACCAGGACCTCATTCCCACCGCGGGCGGCACCACGGCCTTCTCCGGCTCGGCCGACGTCACCTTTGGCGCGCCGACGACGGTCATCGACGAGTGCATCGACGTGACGGACACTTACGCCGGTAGCCTCGGCACCGTCTGCGCGGCTGACGCGCCCGTGACCTTCACGTACTCCCGCTGGATCGGCCCCTACGCCGTGTGCGGAGAGTATACCGTCGGCAACACGGCCTCTTTCGTGGCCAACGACAGCGCGACGGCGGGCAGCGACTCCTGGAGCGTGGCCGTGCACGTCCCCTGCCTGGGCTGCACCCTGACGCCCGGCTACTGGAAGACGCACTCCAAGTACGGCCCGGCGCCGTATGACGACACCTGGGCGCTCCTGGCGCCCTCCGGCGAGGACTCGCCCTTCTTCCTCAGCGGGCAAACCACCTACCAGGTGCTGTGGACCAACCCCTCCGGCGGGAACGCCTACTACATCCTGGCGCACGCCTACATCGCCGCGCAGATGAACGCCCTGAACGGCGCCGATTTCACCGCCGCCCAGGCCGCCTACAGCGCGGCGACCGTCCTCCTGAACGCCTACACGCCCGCCCAGGTGGCCCTGCTGAAGGGCAAGACGGGCGGCGACGTGCGCGCCGAGTTCACAACTCTGGCCGCCATCCTCGACAACTATAACAAGGGCCTCATCGGCCCCGGCCACTGTTCCGAGTGACCTGCGCGGCCGGCCGCGCAGGCCCGTACCAGGCGAGGGGCGGCCCCGGGGCCGCCCCTCGCGCGTGTGCCCTTGGCGGCGGAATGTGGTACCATGGGCCCGTTGCACGCCGGCAACCGGCCGGCGCCTAGCCCATCCTGAGGCGAACCATGACCCTGCCCGTGCGCCGCCTGGCATTCCCCCTCTGCGCGGCCCTGATCCTGCTCGCGACCCTGAGCCTGCGCCCCCTGCCGGCCCGCGCCGCGGACCCGGTGGTCCACGCGGTGTACTTTTACTCGCCCACTTGACCGTACTGCGAAGAGACGGTGGCCCGTGTGGTCGCCCCGCTGGTAAACGAGTACGGCAGCCGCCTGGTCATCATGGGCCTGAACATATCCACCGAGGGCGGCGGCCAGATCTATACGTCCGTCATGGAGGAGCTGGCCATCCCCGAGGAGCGCCAGGTGATCCCGTTGGTCCTGATCGGCGAGCAGGCCCTGATCGGCTCGATCGAGATCAACGAGCAGTTCGCCAACCTGGTGCGGGAGGGGATCGAGGGGGACGGCATCGGCTGGCCCCCCGTGGCCGGCCTGCAGGACCTCTTTGCCAACGCCGATGCGACCGTGGCCGCCCGGACGCCCGCGCCGGAAGGGACCGCCCCGCCGCCCACGGCCACGCAGGCGGCACCCGTGCCAACGCCGCCCCCGGGAGGGGAGGCGGGCCGCGGGCTGCCCGTGCCGGCCCTCTTGGGGGGCGGTGCCGCGGTGCTGACGGCGATCAGTGCGGGGCTCTTTCTGCGGCGGAGAAGGACGGGCTAGGTCGCCTCGCCGGGGCGGGGTCCGCCGCGGCGCCGCCTCGCGCAAGCCGGGGGGGAGGGTCCCCGTGCCGAGCGGCGACGGCGAGCCCACTCGGGCGAGTATGCCACCCTCTTGCGCCTCACCCAGTCCGCTGGGCTGGGAGAGGGCCGCCAGGCGTCGTACTCCCGGGGGACGCTTCTCCTCTCCCGCCAAGCCCAGTCCGCTGGGCCGGGAGAGGGCCGCCAGGCGCCGCACTCCCGGGGGACTCTTCCCCTCTCCCGCCAAGCCCAGTCCGCTGGGCCGGGAGAGGGGCGCCAGACGTCGTACTCCCGGGGGACTCTTCCCCTCTCCCGCCAAGCCCAGTCCGCTGGGCCGGGAGAGGGCCGCCAGGCGTCGTACTCCCGGGGCACTCTTCCCCTCTCCCGCCAAGCCCAGTCCGCTGGGCCGGGAGAGGGTCGCCAGGCGTCGTACTCCCGGGGCACTCTTCCCCTCTCCCGCCAAGCCCAGTCCGCTGGGCCGGGAGAGGGCCGCCAGGCGTCGTACTCCCGGGGGACGCTTCTCCTCTCCCGCCAAGCCCAGTCCGCTGGGCCGGGAGAGGGTCGCCCGCGGCAGCCTCGCCAGCAGTGAGGGACCTCCCTCCTAGGAAGGTTTCGCCCAACACCATGAGAACCCTCCTGCCCCTCCGCTCCGCATGGTACGTGCGCTCCCTCGACCCCGGCACCGCCGACCTGGCCGACCTCTCGCGCCAGGCGCTCGACCTGCGCCCCGCCACCGCCGCCGAGGCCGGCTGGCTCCCCACGGCCATCCCGGCCCTCGTGCACGACGTGCTCCGCGCCCACGGCCTCCTGCCGGACCCGGCCGCCCACCCCGGGGGGCCCGCCCTGGCCGAGGTCGCCGCGCGCGACTGGCTCTACGCCACGACCTTCCCCAGCCCCGAGCCGCGCGATGGCCCCGTGCGCCTGCGCCTCCTCGGGCTTGACACGCTGGCCACCGTGGCCCTCAACGGCGAGGTCCTGGCCTCCTGCGACGATGCCTTCCGCGAGGTCTCGCTCGACGTGACGGCCCGCCTGGCCCCCGCCGGGGGGCGCAATGCCCTCCTGATCCTCTTTCCCTCCCCGCTGGCCCACCTTGCGGCGCTGGACCCGCCGCCCGGCATCCCCGCGCACCGGCTGCTCCGTAAGCCGGAGGTCGACTGGTCCCCGCGCCTCGGCGGCCTGCCCAACCTGGTGCGCCTGGGCATCCAGCGCGACGTGGCCCTCGACCTGTGCGCGCGCGCCTGGATCGACGACGTCTCGGTGCGCACCGTGCTGGACCCGTCCCACCTCCACGCCACCGTCCACGTCCAGGCCGAGGTCTCGCGCCGGCGGGCCTGGCTGCACTGGTCGCTGGCCGACCCGTCTGGCGCCATCGTGGCCCGCGGGGATTCCGAGGCCTGGCGCCCGGTGGCCATCCGCGTCGAGCGGCCGGCACTCTGGTGGCCGCACACCCTCGGGCAGCCCCACCTGTACGCCCTGAGCCTGCAGCTCACCTCCGAGGGGGAGCCCTGCGAAGAGCGGTACATCTGGGTCGGCATCCGCGACGTCCGCCTCGAGGAGCGCGATCCGTCGTCCCTGGCCCCGCTGCACCGCTACGTGGTGAACGGCCGGCCCGTCTTTCTGCAGGGGGCCTGCTGGGCGGCGCCGCCCGGCCTCTCCCACTGCCCCGACCCCGCCCGCGACGAGCGCCTGCTGGACATGGCCCGCCACGCCAACATGAACGCCCTGCGCGTGGTCGCCGGCGGCCCCCTGCCCGAGGAGTCCTTCTACGACGGCTGCGACCGGCGGGGCATCCTCGTCCTGCAGGACCTGCCCTTCGCCCCCGGGCCCTACCCCGAGGACGACCCGGCCCTGGCGCGCAACGCCCGCGCCGAGGTGGAGGGGATCGTGCGGCGCCTGCGCAACCACGCCTGCCTGCTGGCCTGGACGGGCCAGGACCGCGGCCCCTCGCCGCAGGCTGGCGGCGCAGACGACGCTAGCGCAGACGCCGCGGACGCGAACGCCGCCGGCGTCTGCGCCGCGGGGCCCCTGCTGGGCCGCGCCATCCCCGAGGTCGTCGCCCGGCTGGACCCCTCCCGCCCCTTCCGCCCCGCCACGCCCGGCGGCGGGCCCGCGCCCAACTGGCCCCTGCGCGGAGACTGGCAGGATGACACGGCGCGGACCTTCTCTCCCTGGGCCTCGCTACCAGCCTTTGCCGCGGCGCTGGGGCGCGTCAGCGCCCCGGCCCTGCCCACGCTCCGCCGCGCCCTGGGTGAGGACGCCCTCTGGCCGGCCGGGCACGACGCGGCCCCGCGCGCCCCCGGCCAGCCGGCCTGGCCCGCCTCCTGGGCCCGCCACGCCCCCGCCGATTCCTGGGATCAGGTCGGCCCTCTGGAGCGCTACTGCGTGGCCGGCTCCCCCGCCGAGCTGGTGCGCACCCTGGGCAGCGCCCAGGCCGACTACCTCCGCGAGCGCCTCGAGCGCCACCGCCGCGGCCTGCCCGACGGCGCCCCCCTCGACGGCCGCCGCTGTTGGGGCAGCCTGGTGTGGCGCCTCGTCGATCCCTGGCCGTCGGTGGGCCCGGGGCTCATCGACGCGGACCTCGTGCCCAAGATCGCCTGGTACGCCGTGCGGCGCGCCTGCGCGCCGGTGCTGCTGTCCTTTGAGCGCACCGCCGACGAGATCTCCCTCTGGGTCGTGAACGACTCAGCCGCGCCGCTGTGCGGCACGCTGACCCTGCGCCGGCTGCGCTTTGACGGCACCCTCCTCGGCGAGGCCCGCATCGCGGTGGACGTGGCCCCCGGCGTGGCCCGCCGGCGCCTCAGCGCCACGCCCTTTGGCCCGCTGACCGTGCGGGAGGAGCTCCTGGCCGCCGCCCTCGACGGCTGGCAGGCCTGCCTGCTCCTGGCCCCCGAGCGCCTTCTGCGCCTGCCCGCGGCCACCCTGCGGGCCCGGCTGGTGCCCGGCGGCGTCGAGGTCTCTGCCGACCTGTTCGCCCGGCAGGTCTCCCTGGCGGTGCCCGGCAGCCCCGCGGCCGCCTTTGAGGATAACTACCTGGACCTCCTCCCCCAGGAGGCGCGCCGCATCGCCATCCTCGAGGCGCCGCCCGGCGCGACCCTCGAGGTGCGCGCCGTGAACGCCGCGCCGCTGACGATCGACCTGCCCTGAGGCCGCCGCAACGGGAAAGGAGCACCGGCGTGGTGCGACGGGTGATCCTGGTGCCCTATGACCCGGCCTGGCCGCGCCTCTACGAGGAGGAGGCCGCCCTGTGGCGCCGCCTCCTGGGGGGCCTGCTCGTCGACGTGGCGCACATCGGCAGCACCGCCGTGCCGGGGCTCCTGGCCAAGCCCACCATCGACCTTCTCATCACCGTGCTGGACGTGCCCCGGCTGGACGGCTTGAATGAGGCGCTGACGGCCGCCGGCTACCTCCCGCGCGGCGAGCACGGCATCCCCGGGCGGCGCTACTTTGTGCGGGGCACGCCCGAACGGCACACGCACCACGCCCACGCCTTTGCCGTGGGCAGCCCCGAGGTCGCCCGGCACCTGGCCTTTCGCGACTATCTGCGCGCCCACCCCGCCGACGCGGCCGCCTACGCCCGCCTGAAAGAGCGCCTGGCCCGGCGCTTCCCCGCCGACCCGGCCGCCTACACCGACGGCAAGGGCGCCTTTATCCGCCGCGTCGAGGCCCGCGCCCTGGCCTGGCGCGAAGGAGGCGGAGAAGAGAGACAGGATTGACAGGATTCACAGGATTTGGGATCCTGGGCAGCCGGCGTCCGGGTTGGCGGGCCTTCCTGCCTGACTAGACCCTGCGGATGCCCAGCATCCCACAAGAGAACCGTCCGAATCCTGTCAATCCTGTAAATCCTGTAAATCCTGTCTGTCTTCTCCCCCGCGGGGGCTTGAAACCTGGTTGGGACGTGCTATGATACGGTCTGGCAGGCAGAGAGGTCAGGCCCCCTCTGATCGTAGCCGGCCACCGCTAGGCACCCCTCCCCACCACGCGCACCCTCCCGTCCCGGCCGACTCCCGATCGCCGCGGCGCACGCCCCGCTGCCGCCCGCCCGCCGTCCTCGCCGCGCTACCGTGGAGGAGTGCACCCATGACCGTCAGACCGCACAGCGCCGCGCACGACCTGTACGTCACCTCGCGGCAGCGCGAGGTCCGTGAGATCTCCAGCCAGCTGGACATGCTGCTCCTCCGGGCGCGTGTCCTCGGGACGGATCCCGCCGCCGATGGGCCCCTGCAGGAGGTCCTCGCCAAGCGGGACCAGCTCCTCGCCGACCTGGCCAGCCTGCTCAAGCTCCCCGACGACGAGGCGACCTCCCTCCGCGACCGCATCGACGCCGAGATCAACGAGCTGGACAGGCTTTCTCATCAGGTGGTCGACGCCCTGCGCCACTGAGGCCCGCCCGCGCGGCCTGTCCTTGACGTGCGCCCTCGCCCGCCGCTGGCCGGTTTGCCTGGCGCGCGGGGGGCGTGTACCATGCGCCCGCGGGCCAGCAGCCCGCCCCGTCGCGCACTACGCCCCGAGGAGCCGCCGTGCCCTATAGCCTCGCCCACCGCCAGGATACCTGCCCCGCCGGCCACCCACTCCCGAGCCCGCACGCGCTGCGCTGCCCCACCTGTGGGCGCCTGCTGCCCTTGCGCTTCGCCCGCGTCTGCCCGAACGGGCACGTCGTCGCCGGGCCGCTGCGCGTCTGCCCGCATTGCGGAGAGACCCCCGCCTCCCCGCGCCTGTTCCGCATGCTGGCGCTGGGTGCCGTGGGGGTCTTTGTGCTGTACGTGATCGTGGTGCTGGCGGCCGACGTGCCGCAGCGCCTGATCGATGGGGTGCTGAACGCCTACCAAGCCGCGCTCAGCCTGATCAAGGAGTTGCCCTTCTTCGGCTGACGCGCCGCCTGCCAAAGGAGCGCGCCATGTTCGCACTGGTGGAATCCGCCATCGAATTCCTGGTGCCGATCATCGAGGCGCTGGGGGCCATCGTCGTCGTGTCGGGCTGCCTGCGGGCCATCGCCCGCTACGTGGCCGGCTTCTTGGGCTGGCGCCCGCGCTCCATTGCCCTGCTGCGCCTGGAGCTCGGCCAGAGCCTGGTCCTGGGGCTGGAGTTCCAGGTCGCGTCAGACATCCTCACCACGGCGCTCAGCCCCTCGTGGGAGGAGCTCGGCCTCCTGGCGGCGACCATCGCCCTGCGCACCGTGCTCGACTTTCTCCTCGTGCGCCAGATCGACGCGCTCGACCGCGACGTGGCCCCGCCCGGCTCGCAGCCCGAGGCGGCCTAGCAGGCCGGGCGGCCTAGCAGGCCGTCAGGTAGCGCGCCCCGAGAAAGACGAGGAACCCCGCCGCCCCGCCGGCAATCGTCTGCGCCGTGGTGTGCCGCCCCAGCCGCACGCGTGACCAGGCCACCAGCGGCACGCCCACCAGCAGCGGGAAGGTGTGCCCCGTCATCGTCCAGGTAAAGGTCGTCGCCGCGGCCGCCACCGTCGTGTGCATCGAGATCTTCCAGCGCAGCGTGACGGCATAGTTGATGACGGATAGCGCCAGGAGCGCCCCCGTCATCACTACCAGGAGCGCCGGCGCCCCGCCCACGGCCAGCATCAGCCAGCCGAGCGACCCGGCCCCCAACGTGAACTGCAGCGGCCTCACGCGCTGCGCCCTCAGGAACAGGTCCAGGTCGGTGATCTGCCCCCGCCGAAAGAGCCGCAGCAGATAGACCACCGGCGCCCCGATGGCCAGTATCAGGTAGGCCCCGCTCCAGGCCCAGGCGCCGGGGGCCTGCGCCAGGGCCGCGCCCCACAGCACCATGGCCACCGTCAACACCACCGGGCTGAACGCCTGGGAGACATAGTGGGCCACCAGGCCGTCCCAGCGCGCCGGCACCGGCGGCGGCAGGGCGCCCCGCTGGGCCGTGTTGGCGGCCCCGTCGGGGCGCTGGCGGGCTATCTGGCGGGCGGGCTGTGTGGGCATCGAGCTTCTCCCATCGGGGCAGGGCCCTGGCAGTATGCAGCGGAACGCGCCTGCCGCTGCGCGCGGGCCTGCCACCTCGCCGGGCCCGTGCGGCGCACGGGCACAAGGCCCCTATTATACCACACCCGGGCCCCGCCGGCCCGGTCCGCCAGGTGGGCCGACCCCTCCGCGCGACCCTAGTGGGCGGCGCCTCACCGCAGTCGTTCGGGCGCGCCCGACCTTGCGGAGGGCTTGCGGCGCCCGGCCGCCGGCGGTAGACTGGGGCCGCGACGCCCCATCCGCCCGAGAGAGGAGCAGGCCATGGACCTCTGGCGAGAGATGGGCCTTGACGGCCAGCGTGCCCTCATCGTCCATCACGATGACCTCGGCGTAACCCATGCGCAGACGCAGGCCTACCTGGACCTCGGTTACCCCACCGGCTCGCTGATGGCGCCGGCCGCCTGGTGCACGGCCCTCGCGGCGCACCCGGCCGCCGACCTGGGCGTGCACCTGACCCTCAACTCCGAATGGACCGCGCCGCGCCTGCGGCCCCTCACCCCCGCCCCCACCCTGTGCGACGCGCAGGGCTTCCTGTGGCGCGACCTCGCGAGCCTCTGGCAGCACGCCGACATCGGCGAGGTCGAGGCGGAGCTGCGCGCCCAGGTGGAGGCGATCTACCGGCTCGGCGTCGACGTCACCCATCTGGACACGCACATGGGCTCCATCATGCGGCCAGACATCGCCGCGGTCTACCTGCGCCTGGCCGAGGAGTACCGCCTGCCGGCCATGGTGCCGGCCGTGCTCGAGTACCACTCCCTGCCCGAGGCCTTCCGCGCCCCCCTGGGCGAGGTGTTGGCCGGCTCGACCCACCCCAGGGTGCAGATGCTTTCCGGCTACGGGCGCCCGCCCGAGGAGATGCGGGGCTGGTACCTGCGCGTCCTGCGCAAGGCCGGGCCGGGGGTCTACCATCTGATCCACCATGCCGCCCTGGACACGCCCGAGGCGCGCGCCCTGCCTGACTGGCAGCGTCGCACGGCGGACCTGGAGGCCTTTCGCGATGCACAGGTGCGGCGGGCGGCCGGGGAGTACCGCCTGCTCACCTATCGGGAGGTACGTGAGGCGTACCGGGCGCTCCTGCCGCGGGGCGCCTAGGCGAAGGCCCGCGCCAAGGCCTGCGCCAACAGGCCGGCCAGCGGTGGGAAGAAGAAGGTGCTGGCCAGCCGCAACAGGGTGAAGCGCCAGCCCATGATGCCCACTTCGAGGGGCAGCCGGCTCACCGACCAGAGCGACCAGCCCGCCAGGAAGGCCACCATGGTGCCGAGGCTCGCCCCGGCCTGCAGCAGCGCGGCCATCACCGGGAAAGAGACGTAGGGCCCCCCGGGGGTGAGCGCCCCGGCCGCCGTGCCGATCAGGACGCCGCGCCACCCCGCGGCGGTGCCCACCCAGCGAGACACCAGGTCCCTCGGCAAGAGCGCCTGGGCCAGCCCGGCCACCAGGAAGGAGAACACCAGGATCGGCAGCGTCTGGGCCAGGTTGGTGGCGGCCAGGCGCAGGCCGCTGATGTGCTGGCCACCGCCGCGCCGCCAGGCCCAGGCCAGGAGCGCCACGGCCACGGCCCCCATGATCAGCGTCGGAACGAGCATTGCCGAACCCCTCTTTCGGCCGGTCGCGGCCGGCCCCGCCTCAGCGCCCATGGCCCACACCTCCCGGGCAGCACCTGCTCGCCTCGTGCGCGTCGCGGCTGCGCAGCGGCGCACCCCTGTGTGAGGCGGCGGAACACGGCTGCCGAACGCATCGTAGCGCCAAAGCGCGCGGCCGTCATCCCAGCCGCGCGCCGCACGCCTCGTCGCCCCGCGGCGAACCCCCCGCCCTGCCGCCCCGCGGCGAGCCCCCCCTTACCGGCCGCCGGTGCGCTCGCGCATGGCGCGCAGCATCTCCCCGGCCCCGGAGATCAGCCAGCCTAGGTTGTCCCCCACCGGGAGCACGTTGACCCCCCGCCGCACCCAGCCGGCCAGCTCCTCGGCGCTCCCGCCTACCACCACCGCCACCGGCATCCCCGCCGCCCGGCAGCGCCCGATGACCCGCTCGATGGCCCCCTGCACCTCCGGATGGTCCGTCGCCAGCGGGTGCCCCAGCGAAAAAGACAGGTCCGCCGGCCCAATCAGCAGGCAGGAGATGCCCGGCACCGCCAGGATCTCCTCCAGGTTCTCCACCGCCTGACGCAGCTCCACCTGCAGCATGACCACCACGCGCTCGTTGATCGTCCGCAGGTAGGCGTCCAGATCCTGGTAATAGTTGGAGACGTCGTAAGGGCTGAACCCCCGCACCCCGTCGGGCGGGTAGCGGCAGGCGCGCACCGCCCGGCGGGCGTCCTCCGCGTTGCGCAGGAGCGGCACCAATACCCCCTCCCCGCCGCGGTCCAGGGCCTGCTTGATGAGCCACTCCTCGTTGGCGGGCACCCGCACGATCGGCACCGCCCCGCGCAGGCGGATGGCGGCCAGCACGGCGCGCAGCGTCTCCGCGTCAAAGGGGCAGTGCTCGGTGTCCACCAGGATCCACTCATAGCCGACGTTGGCCAGCACGGCCGCCGTAGCCGGGTCTGAACTGAGGGTCCAGGCCCCGAAGCTCGGCCGCCCGCTCCGCCAGATCTCCTGCAGCTCGCGTCCGTCCATCTTGCCCTCCCCAGAACCCCCCGTCGCCGGCGTTCGGCCCGCTCAGCCCCAGGGCGGCGGATCCTTGCCCAACGGGTCGTAGCACACGGCCAGGTCCACGTCGAGCAGCCACATCTCCCGCTCGCCGGCCCGGGCGCGCTCGGCGGGGTCGGCCCCCTCCGCCAAGCACCAGCGCACCGAGACGGCGTTATCCCCCCGGCGCAGCCCGGCCCCCTCCGGGTCGGCCAGGTTCCAGCGCAGCGTAGCGCTCAGCCCCGACCAGGCCCGGTAGTGCGGCGCGGCCGTGGCCCCCCGCCGGCCGGACCGCCGCCTGGCCCGATAGTCGGCCGTGCCCAGGCGCGCCGCAGCCAGGTCGAGCGGCCGCCCGTTCAGGCTCACCTCCAACCGGTCCCCCGGGCCCAGGTCACTGAGGCGCACCCGCAACGCGGCGCGCCCCAAGGTCGAGGCGCGCGCCGCGGCGGCCAGGTCATCCCCCACCCACAGGCCCGTAACGGCCGGCTCCCCGCCGGGGACCAGGCGGATCGGCAGGAGCGCAGCGGGCCGGCGCCAGGGGTACAGCGCGCGGACCGCATCTCCCCGGGCGGCGATGGCGAAGAAGGTCTTGTCGGTACGGGCCAGCGCCTCCGGGCAGGAGACGTCGCGCATCATGACGTACTGCCAGCCCTGTAGCGGCAGCCCCTCGGTGAACACGTTGTAGAGGTAGACGCCGTGGGCCCCCTGGGCGTAGTAGTTGCTGGCCGCGGCGCGGTACATCTCGAGCGTGGCCTCGCCACCGCCCCGCCAGGAGCAGCTCTCCGGGCTGGGGTGCACTTCGACGCCGCTGCCCCGCACCAGGTCGATCCACTCGGCCACCGGCATCTCGGGCGAGATCTGCCGGGTTGGGTCGCTGGGGACGATATAGTCCACCAGCCCCTCGCGCACCCAGGCGCCCACGTCGAGGCCGATGGCCAGACTGCCGCCGACGCTGCCGGCCACCCGCACGATCAGGGGCAGGCGCCGCCCGCCGCCCCGTGCGTCGAGCCGGCGGCGCACCCGGCGCACCATGTCGGTGATCAGGTCCGGCTGGGCCCGGCCGTCGGCGAAGAAGCGGTAGTGCCGCGTCCAGTCCATCTCAAAGCCCTGCGCCCCGTACCGCGCAATGATCTCGTCGGCGTTGGCCAGGCGGAAGGCCCGCACCTTCTCGTGCCTAAAGTCGAGCACAAAGGTCGGCCAGCGCTCCGGCCGCCACTCCAGGTTGGGCGTGATGATGAGGTCCTGGTTCTCCAGCCAGAAGCGGCCCGTCAGCCGGTTGACGCGCGGGTGCGCCGTCTGGCAAAAGTGGGCGTCGTTCATGCGCATGGAGGGGATAAACTCGAGCCCCTTCTCGGCGGCGCGGGCCATGATCATGGCCGGCACGTCCCAGCCATGCTCGGCCCAGTAGCGCACCGTGGCCAGGGGCGGGCCGTCGTTGCGCCCGGCGACCTCCTCCCCGCCCAGCTCGCGCCAGCCCAGCCGCGAGATCACCTGTGAGGGATAGTTCCCCGTATCCGAGTAGGACACACAGTAAACCAGCGTCGTGACGGGCGTGCCGAGCAGCGTGTCGACCGCGTCGGTGGCCATCTCCTCGCGCACCCCCCCGCGGTACTGCGCCAGGCAGGTATCCCCGTCGTCGTTGTAGAACATGCGTCTGCGTTCAGCCATGGGCCTCCTCCTCTGCAGCCCGCGCCCCCTCAGCAGAGGGGCAGCCCGCCAGCGGGGCTGCCCCTCCCTGCCACAGGGTGTGCCCCACCCCGGGGCGCTCTCAGGCGGTGTGCTTGGCGGGATCGTCCCAGAACCAGGTGGCCGACTCCATGATGTACTCGTAAGAGGTCGAGCAGCACTCGTACGGATAGCCCTCGCGAATGCCCTTGAAGCCGTTCTTGACGACCATCTGCAACGGCCGGTCGCCGTATAGGCCGACCACCGGCAGCTCGCGGGCCCAGATGTCGAGGATCTTCCAGAAGACCTGCTTCTGGTTCTCCTCGCCGACGGTGCGCTGCAGCTCCTCCCAGGCCGCCCAGATGTCCCAGATCCAGTGGCCCTCGGGCGGCTTCT
>JAAZBY010000177.1 GCA_012513595.1 Chloroflexota bacterium | reverse complement strand
GCCTCTCGAAGGGGCTGTGCGCGCCGGTGGGCTCGATTTTGGCGGGCCCGGCGGATTTTATCGAGTGCGCCCGCAAAAACCGAAAGATCCTGGGGGGTGGCATGCGGCAGGCCGGCATCCTGGCGGCGGCGGCCCTCGTCGGCCTCGAGGAGATGGTGGACCGACTGGCCGATGACCACGCCAATGCCCGGCTGCTCGCCGAACGACTGGCGGAGATCGACGGGCTGGAGGTCGACATGGCCGGGGTGCAGTCGAACATCGTGCGCTTTGGCCTGGTCAAGCGCGGCGTCACGGTGCAGCAGGTGGTCGCGGCGGGCGCGGCCGAGGGGGTTCGGTTCAACGCCATGGACGCCGCGCATTTCCGCGCCGTCACGCACTATGGCATCGAGCGGGACGACGTCGAACACGCCGCGGCGGTGATCCGGCGCGTGTTGCAGAACGTGACAGCGGCGTGAGCCAGGGGACCCCGCGGCAAGGGGCGCTCCCGGAGCCCTACCTGCTTTTCCTGGCCCTGGCCGGCGCGGGCGTGGCGACCCTGCCCCTGGCGCAGCCCGCCCGCTTGGCCGTCCTGTTCGTGGCGATGGCAGCGCTGGCGGTGGGCTATGGCAGCGGCCGGGTCGTCGAACTGCGCCTGTCGGCAGGGGCGGTGTGGCGCGGGGCGCTGCTGGGGCTGGTGATCTCGCTGCCGGTGCTGGCCTTCCTGCCGGGGCAGCTGCGGCAGTTCAACGAGCGGCTGTACGGGACGACAGACGTGGTGATGATCTTTTACCAGGCCTGCCTGGTGGCCGCTCCGCTCGAGGAGTTCTTTTTCCGCGGCATCGTGGCGCAGGGCAGGGGCCCCTCGGCGAGCGTCGGGCTCTATGCGGCCATGGGGTTGATCTACTTTGCGCCGCACGCGCCATTTCTCGCCGTGGTGACGGTGACCCTGGCCATGGCGCTCTTGGGCCTCGTCTATACCCACATTCAGGAGAGCCACGGCCTGGCGGCGGCCACGGCCTGCCACCTGGTGGCGGCCTTTGTGCTGCAGGTGTGGCCGTCGCTCCTGGGGTCGTTGCGCCTGATCCTCGGCTGAACAGTCGGCCGGCGCCAGGTTGAGAGAGAGCCGCGGGAACGGGCGTGCCCGTCCCAGCGGCTCTTGCGTCTAGTGGCCCGGTCTAGGCAGCCGGCAGGATCCCCATGGCGCGGCCAACCCGGGCAAAGGCGTCCAGGCCGAAGCGCAGGTCGTCGGCGGAGTGGGCGGCCGTGTTCATGACCCGG
The DNA here is from genome assembly GCA_012513595.1 of Chloroflexota bacterium. The sequence goes on along the minus strand of JAAZBY010000177.1, from coordinate 7,332 downwards.
ATGCGGGCCATGCCGCGCGGCACCGTGGGGAAGGTCAGCGCGACGGCAAAGACCCCCTCGGCAAAGAGCCGTTGGGAGAACTCTTTGGCCCGCGGCGCCTCACCGAGCATCACCGGGACGATGGGCGTCTCGCTGTGGCCGACGTCAAAGCCCAGGTCGGCCAGGCCGCCCTTGAGGAAGGCGGTGTTCTCCCATAGGCGCCTGACCAGGTCGCCGCTCTCCTCGAGCAGGTCCACCGCCGCCAGGCAGGCCGCCGTGTCGGCCGGGGTGACGGCGCTGGAGAAGAGGAAGGGCCGCGCCTTCTGCCGCACATAGTCGACCACCATCTGCCGCCCGGCGACGACGCCTCCGACCACGCCGAAGGCCTTGCTGAGGGTGCCCATCTCGACGTCAAAGCGCCCCTGCAGCCCAAAGTGATGGACGATCCCCTTGCCGCCGCCCAGCACCCCCTCGCCGTGGGCGTCGTCGACCATGGTCATGACGCCGTATTGCTCGGCGACCTCGTTGAGCCTGTCCAGCGGGGCGATGTCGCCGTCCATGCTGAACACCCCATCGGTCACCAACAGCCCGCGCCGATAGGAGGGCAGGTTTTCCTGGATGACGCGCCGGAGGTCGTCCACATCGCAGTGCTCGTAGACGACAATCTTGGCGCCCGACAGGCGCGCCCCGTCGATGATTGAGGCGTGGTTCAGCCGGTCCGAAAAGATCACGTCTTGAAGGCCCGTCTCACGATCGCGCCCGACCAGGGCGGGAATGACGGCCTGGTTGGCGCAGAACCCGGACTGCAAGTAGAGGGAAGCCTCGACGCCCTTGAAGGCGGCCAGGCGGCGCTCCAACTCGACGTGTAGCTCCTGGGTGCCGGCGATAGACCGCACTGCCGCCGGCCCTACGCCCCAGACGTCGACGGCACGCTTGGCCGCCTCTTTGAGGCGGGGGTGGTTGGCCAGCCCCAGGTAGTTGTTGGTGCACAGGTTCAGGACGCGCTGTCCGTCGACGACCATCCACCCGTCGGCCGGCGAGCCCATCACTCGCACGTTGGTGTAGAGGCCGGCCTGGCGCAGCTGGTCGAGCTCCGTCTCGATGAAGGCGAACTTGTCCATCTCAGTTCCTTTCGCCGGTGTTCGTCGTGGCCGGATAGAGACGCCCCTCGGCGTGCCGCGCCTGCAGAGTGCGCAACATGTCGGCCGTCATGCGCGCGAGGTCGAATTGCGGCTGCCAGCCCCACTCGGCGCGGGCCGCCGAGTCGTCGATGGAGCGAGGCCAGGAGTCGGCAATGGCCTGCCGGTGGTCCGGGCAGAACTCACACGTGAAGGTGGGGAGGTGCCTGCGGATCTCGTCGGCCAGTTCCCGCGCTGAGAAGCTCATGGCGGCCAGGTTGAAATCGGTATGGTGCCGCAGGGCCTGGCCATCCGCCTCCATCAGGGCGATGGTGGCGTTGATGCAGTCGGGCATGTACATCATGGGGAGGACGGTGTCTTCGCGGACAAAGCACTCATAGTGGCCCCGGGCGACCGCCTCGTAAAAGATCGCCACGGCATAATCGGTGGTCCCGCCGCCGGGCAACGTCTCGCTGGAGATGATCCCCGGGTAGCGCACGCCGCGCACGTCCAGCCCGTAGCGGCGCACGTAATAGTCGCCCAGCAGTTCGCCGGCCACCTTGGTGACGCCGTACATGGTGGTAGGTCGGAGCACCGTCTCCTGCGGGGTGTTGTCACGAGGGGTCTCGAGGCCAAAGACGGCGATCGAACTGGGGCAAAAGACCTGCTGCAGCCCGCGCTCCCTGGCGATCTCTAGGAGATGGTACAGGCCGTTCAGGTTGACGTTCCAGGCCGCCTGGGGGTGTTTCTCGCCAACAGCCGAGAGGAGGGCGGCCATGTGGTAGACGGTGTCTACGTCGTAGCGCGCCAGCACTTGGGCGAGGTTGGCGGCGTCGGTAACGTCGACCCGCTCAAAGGGGCCCGAATCGCGCAACTCCCCCGCGGGGGGCGTGCGATGCACCCCGGCTACCACGCGGTCGGCCCCGTAGCGCTTGCGGAGGGCCAGGGTGAGCTCTGAGCCGATCTGACCGACTGCGCCGGTCACCAGAATGCGCCCGCTGCGAGCACGTGTGTTCATACGCACCTGCTTCCGTCATGGATGTGTTGGCCTCGTCGCCGAGCGCAGGGTAGCGCAAGCCGGGCGGCGGGTCAACAGCGCCCCGCCTGGGGGGAAGGTTCAGGGGGCCGCCAGCGGCCCAAGCGGCAGCCGGATCGGCGCCAGCGGATCGCCCTCCCGCCCGACGGAGGGCACGCGCTCGACCGCCGGCCAGGAGTACATGCCGACGTCGACCCACCTGGCGCCCGCCGGCACCTCGGAAAAGTCGGTCCAGACGATGAGAGTATCCCCGGGGCGCCAGGCGTGCGATGAGATAGTCACATCCTGGACGAGGTTCGGCTCTCCCTCGGCGCTGGTGCGCAGGTGGTGGAACTGGTGGTACTCGGGCGTTCCGGCGGCGGCGCCGACGTGCCAACAGGTCAGGACGCGCAGGCCGCTGTCGACCTGCTGGGCGTCCCAGGACAGGAGCGTCACGCCGTTGGCCAGCGTGACCGGTTCGACTGCCCGCCCCAGCGCTGGCGCCTCAGCCGAAGACCGGGTCAGGCTGACGTAGGGCGGCTCGCCCTCCCGGCGGGCGTGGGCGGCCGGCGTCGCGCGCAGGCCCAGGCGCGTGGCCACCTGCCAGGCCGGCAGGTCATCGAAGGTGAAGAGAAGGTGGGCGCCCTCCTGCGCGGGGACGAGCAGTACCGATCGCCCATCGGCGACGCGGTGGGGATAGCCCCACAGGAGCACCTCAAAGCCGGCCACATCGCCGACATAGGCGGGCTCATCGCCGTGGGCATGGACGACGATCTCACCGCCATCCTGCAGGGCGCGGGCGGCGCGGCGCGGGTAGGCCAGGGGCGTGCCGATCCCCCCGGGGGTCAGCCGTTCGGCCACTACGCCCAGCCCGCCGGCAAAGGCGGCCCCCTGCACAACTGCCACGGCCAGGGCCAGCCCCGCCACGGCCGGGCCCCAGTCCCGCCGCGCTGAGAGCGTGGCCGCATAGCCGGCCAGCGCGAACAGGGCCGGCAGCGCTGCCAGCTGGTACTGGTGGTAGGGCGGGGTCAGGTGCCCGAGGAACAGGAGCGGGGCAGAGACGATCCAGACGGGCAGGAGCAGGTCGAACGCCTCGGCCGGCAGCGCGCGTCGCCACAGCCTGCGGGCCAGCGCCAATGCCCCGGCTCCCAGCAGCACGGCCTGCAGGGCCGATGCGGCCCGCAGCGCCAGCGCCTCGGGCCCCGGCCACCTCCAGGCCTCGCCGAGCAGGAACCACTCCCAGCCCACGCCGATGCCCATCTCCAATAGCCTGCGCAGGCCCAGCAGCTCGCGCGGGGCGCCCCCGGCCAGGACGGCGCCCCGCAGGCTGCCAAAGGCATCGGCGCGCCACAGCGCCACCAGGAAGGGAAGGGCCATCGCCAGGGCTGCCAGGGCGCCGGCCAGGAGAGGCAGCGGCCGGCGCCAGAGGCGCTGGCGAATCACCAGCCACAACGTCGCCACCGTCAGCACGGCGCCGGCATAGTGTACCTGCGGGGCCAGCCCGGCCAAGGAGACGAGCGCGGCCAGGGAGAGGCCAGCGCGACGTTGCGATGCCGCCACTGCCGCCCAGGCCCACAGCACGGCCAGGGGCCCCAGCAGGTCCTGGCTCCAGATGGCCCGCGAGTAGAACGCGGCAAAGGGAGCGGCGGCGTACAGCGCCGCAGACGCAAGGCCGGCCCAGGGGCCGACCGCGCGCCGCACCAGCCACCAGAGGCCGGCCACCGCCAAGACGTTTAGCAGCCCGGTGAACAGCGTTGCCACCAGCGGGTCGACGGACAGGGCGAAGGGGAGGGCATAGACCCACACCGCCGCAGGAAAGTTCGGCACCCCGGCCGACGACTGCAGCCCGACGGCCGCCACTTGACCGGCGCGGGCCGTCTCCAGCGCCAGCTGGGCCAGGCGGGCCTCGTCATAGGCGAACGAACTGACGCCCGGCGCACCCAGCCGCAGGGCGGCGGCCAACACCAGCACCGCGGCAAGGCCGACGCGTTCGACGATGGCCGTGCCGTGCCCGAGGGCGGCGGCACGTTGGGTTGGCGCAGGAATGGGTGGCTCGGTCACTGCGGACCTCCCGGACCAGCGCTGCGGGCAGGATGGGTGGCATGGCAGCGCCCGGCGATTCTAGCATCCCGCCCGTGGGGGGGCAAAGGACGGCTGGGCCGCGGAACGACTGGCACGCCGGGCTCTGCTGTGGTAACGTGGTCTGGTGCAGTGACGTGGGCGACGGGGAGAGCGATGGTCGACAAGGTCCTGGTGGTGGACGATGAGATCGCCCTGCAGGAGACGCTAGAGTACAACCTCGCCAAGCAGGGCTATCAGGTGTTCACGGCTGCAGACGGCCCGGCTGCGATAGAGATCGCCCGCCGCGAGAAGCCAGATCTGATCGTGTTGGACCTTATGCTCCCCGGCCTGGACGGGCTGGAGGTCTGCCGAGTCCTGCGGCGCGACATGAACGTGCCGATCCTGATGCTCACGGCGCGGGCAGACGAGATCGACCGCATCGTGGGGCTGGAGATCGGTGCGGACGACTACCTGACCAAGCCGTTCTCCATGCGGGAGCTGCTGGCCCGGGTCAAGGCGCTCTTGCGCCGGGTTCGCCTCACCCGCGAGGAAGCGCTCGCTGAGGCGCTCACTGCGCAGAGCGATACCCTCACCACCGGTGACCTGGTCGTTGACCAGAGTCGACGCGTTGCCTACCGCGGCGGGCAGGCTCTTGCCCTCAAGCCGCGCGAACTGGACCTGCTGGCCTACCTCCTGAGGCACAAGGGCGTGGCCCTGTCGCGGGAGCAGCTCCTGCAGCAGGTGTGGGGATGGGACTATGTTGGCAGCACGCGCACCGTGGACGTGCACGTGCGCTGGCTTCGCGAGAAGGTGGAAGACGATCCGGCCGCCCCGACGCGCATCGTGACGGTTCGCGGCATCGGATACCGACTGGACGGCTAGACGCAGGAGGTTACGGGGTTGAGGAGCATCCGCTGGCGCATCGCGTTGCCGATTGTGTTGCTGATCCTGGGCTCGCTCTTGGTGCTGACCGCCTACCTGGCGCCCACCGTGCGGCAGGCGCAGATGGACGGCCTGCGCACCAACCTGCTGGCCGAGGCCAGGTTGCTGGCGGGCGAACTGCAGCGCTACCCCGATCGTGCTGCGTTGGCCGGCCGGTTGCAGGGTCTTGTGCTCGACTGGGGCGACCGGCTGGGGGCGCGAGTGAGCGTTGTCGGCGTCGAGGGTGACGTTTTGGCCGACTCCCAGCGTGAGGCGGCCACCCTGGGCGACCACCTGCGGCGCCCCGAGGTGCGCGATGCGCTCTCCTTGGGCTCTGGCACCAGCATCCGCGAGAGCGCCACGCTGGGCTATGCCCTGCTCTACGCGGCGGTGCCGTACCGCCTCGGCAACGCGATCGACGGCGTCGTCCGCGTGGCGGTGCCGTTCCGTGAGATCGACGACGAGGCCGACCGCCTGACGCGGGCCATGGTGGTGGCGGCCCTGCTCACCTCGGCGGGGGCCGCGCTGGTGGCGGTGACGGTGGCCGGCAGGCTGGTGCGGCCGATCCGGCAGCTCGCGCAGGCCGCGGAGCGGATGGGGCAAGGCGACCTCAGCGCGCGTGCCGCGACGCTTCGCGATGACGAGATCGGGCGCCTGGGGCGAGCCTTCAACGACATGGCCGTCCAGTTGCAGAGCAGGCTGGCCCTCTATGCTGACGAGAGTGCACGCCTGACAGCCGTGCTGGAGCACATGGCCGACGGCGTCGTGATGACCAACAGCTTGGGCGAGGTGCGCCTGATCAACCCCGCGGCGTGCCGCATGCTGGGCACCACGCGCGACGAGGCCACCGGCCGCACCTACATGCAGATCGTGCGGCACCATGAGATCTCGGACCTGTGGGAGCTCAGCCGCGACACGGGCAGCGAGCAGGAAGAGGCCATCGACCTGCGCGGGCGGGGGCTCTACCTGCGGGTGATCGTCACGCCGCTGCCGGCAGAGGATGGCCTTGGCAGCATGGTCATCCTGCAGGATCTGACCGCCCTGCGCCGCGCCGACCGGATGCGGCGCGACTTTGTGGGCAACGCCTCACACGAGCTCCGCACGCCGATCGCCTCTCTCAAGGCCCTGGTCGAGACGCTGCGCGACGGCGCCATCGACGACCCGCCGGCGGCGCAGCGGTTCCTCAGCCGCATGGAGGGAGAGGTCGACTCGTTGGCTCAGATGGCCCAGGAACTCCTGGAACTGTCGCGGATCGAGTCAGAACAGGCGCAACTGGCCAAAGAGGCGGCGCAGGTGGCCGACCTGGTCATCCCGCCAGTGGAACACCTGCGGCCCCAGGCAGAACGCGGAGGGGTCGCCCTCACGGTCGAGCTGCCGGAGGGGCTGCCAAAAGTCAACGTTGACGGCGAACGCGTTCGCCAGGTGGTGACGAACCTGGTGCACAATGCCGTCAAGTTCACCGGGCCGGGGGGCAGCGTCGTCGTTTCGGCCGAGCAGGTGGGTGACGAGATGGTCATCTCGGTGCACGACACCGGCATCGGGATCCCCGCCGAGGACGTACCGCGCATCTTTGAGCGGTTCTACAAGACGGACCGGGCACGCGCCGGCGGGGGGACCGGCCTGGGCTTGGCCATCGCCCAGCACGTAGTGAGGGCCCACGGCGGGCGCATCTGGGCCGAGAGCATCGAGGGGCGTGGCAGCACCTTCCGGTTCACGCTGCCACTGGCCCCGGAAGCCTGAGGCCCCTCTACGGGCGAGGGTGCGGCTGACACGGTTTGTTTCCCCAGCCATTACATGCCGTTAACATGGCGTTGTTCTGGCGTTATCATGCGCATGGTACGCTCTCAGAGGTGTATCCAAGACATCTCTGGGAGGACTACCAATGCGCAAGACACTCGCCTTTGTTCTGCTGGCCACGACCGTTCTGATGGCGGGCTGCGGCGGTGCCGCGCCCGCGCCCACCGCCCCCGTCGCCGCGCCGACCGCAGCAGTCCTGCCGACCACGGCCCATGCCGTTGGCGGCCCCGCGCTCCCCGAAGTGAACCCCCAGGACGTGCAGGGCCCGATCGTGACGGCGGGCAGCTCTACCGTGTTTCCCCTGTCCGAGCGCATGGCCGAGCGCTTTGCCGACGAAGGCTACACCGGCAACATCACCATCGACAGCATCGGCAGCGGCGCCGGGTTCGAGCGTTTCTGCCAGCGGGGCGAGACCGACATCGCCAACGCCAGTCGGCCCAT
>JAAZBY010000176.1 GCA_012513595.1 Chloroflexota bacterium | reverse complement strand
CTCGGGAGTGTTGGAGCGGTACAGCATCAGAATGCGGCCGTCCCCCAGCACGCAGGGGGCCGGGTTGGTGACGACGCTACCATCCCACTGGCCTGGCCGAGGGAGCAGGATGGGCTCATCGCGGCGCTGCCAGGGGCCGTCCAGAGACGACGAGGTGGCCAGGCCGATGCGGATGCTGGCGTATGATTCGGCAGGCTTGTGTGAAGAGGCGATCTCCGCGGGGCTGACCTCCGGGCCCGTCCAGGTCGCCCCGATGTAGAAGAGGAGGTAGCTGTCACCAAGGCGGTGGATAGTGGGGTTGTGGGTCATGCGGCCGTCCCAGTACTCCTCTCCGCGGGGTGGCAGGGCCACGTCGCGGAAGGTGTAGGGGCCAACGGGTGAGTCTGACGTGGCGTGAACGACCTCGGAGTAGAGCCGATACCCATCGAAGAAGGGGTAGCGTTGCGGCCAGCGTGCGGCGAACAGGTGATAGCGGCCATCGCTGCCGCGGATCGCCGAGCCGCACCATACCCAGTAGCCCTCCATGGCGAACCCCCCGCCGACGGGGGCGGGCAGGATGCGATCAGTAAAGGCCATGCATCTTCCTCCCAGGGGGTGTAGACGGCGCCGGCGGGTCGCCGCGCGTCAGGGGGAGTATATCATCCCGCCCTGCGCGGCGAAAGCGGCGGCAGTGCGCGGGATCGGCTACAATGCGGGCCCGACGACCACACGATGGGACCAGGAAGCCACGATGCCAAGACTGTCCAGGTTACCGACAACGCGGTGGGCGACGTTCCTTGCCAGGCTGGCGCTGGCGGCGGTCGTCGCCCTGGCGAGCAGCGGCATGGCCGCTTGCACACGGCCGCCCGGCGACCTGGACGCGACGGTCCAGCGCGCCAGCGCAGGCTACCGCTTCGGCTTCCTGTCCTGGGAGGTGCGTCACCTGCTGGGCAAGGGACGCATGTCGCGCGAGGGGGCGCGGCTGGCGGCCGCCGCGCCCGACCCGGCGGCGCTGGTGGAGGAGTACCTGGACCTGTACGGCGTCGTCGCGGTAGAGCGTGCCCGCGTGCGCAGGGCCGAGGCCGAGGGCAACCTGCCGCCGGGCGATCTCGCGGCCTTGCGGGGCAAGGTGGCGGAGCTAGAGAGTCGCCTGCAGGCCCTGAGCGACCCGGTCGAGACGCACCTGGCCGGCCAGATCCGCGCGGTGCTCACCGAGCTGGGCATCCACAACCCGGCCGACCGCTGGCTGAGCCTCGGTATTGGCTTCCCGCCCGTCTGGTTCGAGCTCACCCAGCCCCCGCACGTCCTGGTCGTCTCGCCGCGCAGCGAGATTCGCAAGGTTCGCGAGGTGATGCTCATCCCCGAGCTGACCGTCGCGGAGATGCGCGAGATGGAGGCCGAGGTCGACGCTCTGGGCTACTCAACCCTCGTCGTACAGGTGGGCGGGTTCGGTGGCCTGTACCCGTCTCTGGTGGCCGAGACCTCGTCGCTCAGCTTCCTGGTGGAGGCGGCTGCCGAGGAGTGGCTCCACCAGTACCTGGCCTTTACGCCGTTGGGCTTCTCCTACGTCCTCGATCTGCTGAACATCCGCCGCTCCTACGAGGTAGCCACGCTCAACGAGACGCTGGCCGGCATCGTCAGCGCGGAGGTGGGGCGGCAGGTGCTGGCGGCCTACTACCTCGAGTACCTCCCTGCCGCAGAGGAGGAGCAGCCTGCCGAGCAGGAGGAAGAGCCGGGCGGCTTTAGCTTCTCGCGGGAGATGCGCGCGATTCGCCTGCAGGCGGATGACCTGCTGGCCGCGGGACGGATCGAGGAGGCCGAGGCCTACATGGAGGAGCGTCGCCAGTACCTGGAAACGCAGGGCTACTACATTCGCAAGCTGAACCAGGCCTACTTTGCCTTTCACGGTACCTATGCCGCCGAACCCACCTCTGTCGACCCGATCGGCGGGGAGGTGCGGCTGCTGCGCGAGCGCAGCGCCACTTTGTCGGGCTTTCTGAACCAGACGGCCGGGGTGACCAGCCGCGCCAGCCTGCGCGCGCTGCTGGGGCTCACGCCTTAGGAGGGCTGCCGCCCGCACGACGGCATGGCCGCCGCACCCTGGCCCAGATGGAGTGGTCGTAACGGGCACGCATGCAAAGGAGTACAGACCTATGAAGATCACCGAGGTACGGCTCGTCAAGGTCGAGGGGCTCTACGACGATGGCGGGGAGCACAGCGTCGAGCGGCAGGTCGGCGCGCTGGACCTCTACCCCGAGTACCGCGATAGGGCGCATCGCGGGGCGCTGCCCGACGCCTGGCCCGCGCAGCCGGTGCCGATCTCCGAGATCTATGTCGAGATCGCCACCGACGAGGGGATCACGGGAACGTTTGGACCCATCATCGCCGAGCAGGCCTTCCTGATCGCCGGGTACCTGCGGCCGCACCTGGTCGGGAGGGACCCCCTGGCCACCGAGCGGATCTGGGACGTCCTCTCACGGCAGGACCGTCACGCGCGCAAGGGACACCTGATGATGGCGATCAGCGCGGTAGACCTGGCCCTGTGGGACATCCGCGGCCAGGCCGCCGGG
>JAAZBY010000175.1 GCA_012513595.1 Chloroflexota bacterium | reverse complement strand
GGGGTCGTCGAGCACCTTGGTCAGCCCCTCGGCCAGGGCCCGCTCATCGCGCGGGGGTACCAGCAGGCCCATGCCGGTAGCCTTGACCACCTCTCGGGCGCCGGGAATGTTGGTGGCCACCACGGGCGTGCCGGAGAGCATCGCCTCCACCTGCACGCTGGCCAGGCAGTCGGTGCGGCTCGGCAGGACGAACACGTCGCACAGCGCGTAATAGTCGGCCATCCGCTGCGGATCGGTGATCAGGCCCAGCTCCAGCACGTGGTCGCGCTGGGCCTCCAAGAGGGGGAGGCAACGCTCATAGAAGCGTTCGTAGACCACGCGCGTCTCGCCGGCGTAGACGAACTTGACGTCGGGATGGCGCTCGCGCACCAGAGGGATCGCCTGCAGAAGGTAGTCGAAGCCCTTCTCCTCCACAAAGCGGCCGGCAAAGCCCACCACCTTGGCCCCGTTGAGGCCCAGCTCGCGCCGCCAGGCCAGCGCCGCCTCGGGGTTGGCCTGCGGGAACGAGAACGGCGGGTATACCGGCACCACCTTGGCGCGGTGGGGACGCAGGAAAGCCGAGTGATCCGCATAGTCCTGCGTATAGATGCTGATCAGGTCGGCCTGCTCGGCACCCTTGCGCAGCAGATAGCCGACGGTGCGCTGCACGAACTGGTTCCACACCCCCCGCGGCATGACCAGGTCGCCGTGGTGCGTCATCAGCATCTTGCGGCCGGCGCGGTGGGCCAGCAAGCCGACAGCGGCCGTCTCCAGCATGGGGGTGTGCACCTGGACCACGTCGTGCTCACGAACCAGGCGGTTCACCGCGGCGAAAAAGCCGGGCATCACCTGCCCCCGGCTGAGGCGCAGGACCGGCTGCACCCGCACGATGCGGACGCCGTTGTGCACCTCTTCACGGGCCAGGGCGCGCTGGTAGCGCGAGGTCACGACGGTCACTTGGTGCCCGCGGGCGGCCAGGCCCTCGGCCAGGCGCACCGCAAAGGCGGTCAGCCCTGTCCAGTGAGGATAGTAGTATGTCAGGGCCATCAGGATTTTCATGCAGCAGGGTCCTCGTTCACTGTGGCGTCAACGTGGCAGTGGGTCGAGCGGTTGGTCGGCCGCTTCGGCAGTGGCCGAGGCATGGATGGCGCCCGAGCGCAGGTGTGCAAACGTGAGGCCCTCGCGGCGCAGGCCAAACAAGCCAAAGACGATGAGAGTGATGTTGGTAAAGCCGTGCAGCCCAAAGGCATAGGCAGAGGCGGGGCTCTCCGCCAGCCCATAGACCGACAGCGCCAGGACGGCGGCGTATTCGAAGGGCCCCACAGCCCCGGGGGACGACGGCAGCACCATGGAAAAGCCGGTGGCGCACAGGACGGTCGCCGCAGCCGCAAAGGGCTGCGTCATGCGGAAGACCTGCATCAGGACATAGTTGAACAGGGCATAGCCGAACCAGATCGCCGCCGACCAGAAGGCCACCCCGCCCAGAACGCGCCAGTTCGTCAACACGCGGAATCCGTCCAGCAGGCCGGCCAATGCCTCGCGCACCTTGGGGTGCCCCACCAGCGGCAGGCGCCCCACCAGGCGCCAGACCCAGTCGAGGCCGCGCTGGCCGAACCACGCCAGCACCAGGAGCACCACGGCCCCGCCGACGGCCACGGCGCCAAAGGTCAGCCCGGCATTGCGCACCCAGGCGGGAAGCGCCACCACTGGCATCAGCCCGAGCATGAGCGCTACCAGCGTCAGGACGTCGAGCAGGCGTTCCACCACCAGCGTCGACGCGGCGCGGCCAATGCCACCGGGCACCACCCTGCCCACCAGGTAGGCACGCACCACTTCGCCCGCCTTGGCCGGCAGGACGTTGTTGAACAGGTAGCCGATGTTGACGATGTCAAACAGGCGCCGCAGCCCCAGCCCCGGTTCGTCGCCGATCAGGATACGCCAGCGCGCCGCCCGCGCCAGGTTGACGGCCACGAGCAGCGCCAGGGCCGGCAGCAGGTAGAGGTACTCCCCCTGACGGAACGATGCCCACAGGTCCGCCAGGTGTACCCCGCGAAGCAGGTAGTACAGAGAGGCGATGCTGACCAGCAGTCCCACGATCAATCGGGACTGCCGGCGCACCACGTCGATGGCCTTGCTCCATATCTCGGACACTGTCGCCATGGACGATTCTCACCCCAGTGTGCTCGCCACCTCTGGACCGTTGCGGGGCATTATATCATCGAATGCGCCTACTAACCAAGACCGGGCAATAATAGAGTGCATATCAGCACTCCCCAACAGGGCTCCTGCGGTGGAACGGCCCGTGGCGTCGCGCTGGCGCACTCACGGGCGGTATACGTGAAATCGCGGGTCTTGACAGAGCGAGCGATTCGCGCTACTATGCTCCTTGGAACTGAATACCTGCAGCCGAATCCCGAAAGGGAGCGGAGGAACCGAATCGCCGGGGTGAACTCGACGTCGAGCGAGAGGGCAACTTTCAGCCCTAACCCGTCAGCTAACTTCGCAGGCATTGAAAGAGGCAGAAAGCCAGCTTTTACCCAGCTCCAGGCTTCCGCCTGGAGTTTTGTGTTGTGGGGAACTCGTGTGCGCTGGTCTTCCCTTCGATGGGGAAGGGAAGACCGGCGGCACGGGCCCCACAGAAAACAACGCGCGTGAGGACGCGCAGCATGATAGAACGGACGACTTCCTGGACCCCCCTCCGAGATGACGTCTCTGCCGAGCACAGCCCCACACCTTCGGAGTCCGGAACAGAGCAACGCCCCCCGCCACACGTCGCAGCGGTACTGGAACACTTGGTCCGCTGCCAGGCGCGCACGGTCAACGGCTCCACCTACCTCGCGGACATGGCCGCGGCCCTACGCCTTTCGCTATCCGACGCGCGTGCCTGTGTCGAGTCATTGCGCGACCAAGGCGCGGTGGTAGCGACCGGGGCAGAGGCGGGCAATCTGTGCGTGTGCCTCACTCTCCGGGGGCTGCGGCTGGCCGCCGCCAGCCGCCGCGGGCGCTAGTACCCTCGGTACCCGGAGAGCGCGCCTCATGCCTGCACCGATGATTCCAGCACCCGTCTGTGGAGGTGCCTGAATGGCGGAACGCCGACTACAGCGACTTCTCAGCCTGCCCCAGGTGCTGATGCTCGGCATCGCCGGCGCTATCGCGGCGGAGATATTCGTGCTCACCGGCCACGTGGCCGGCATGGTCGGCCCGGCCAGCGTGCTCGTGGTGCTGGCCATCGGGCTCCTGAACATCCCCATCGCCCTCAACTATGCCGAGCTGGCCACCGCCTACCCCGTAACGGGGGGCGCCCTGACCTACGTCCGCGAGGGATATGGGCCCGGGCTGCTTTCTTTTCTGGTGGGGTCGCTCGATTGTCTTTCGAGCGCCTTCTATGCTGCCCTCTCTGCTGTGGGCTTTGCCTATTCGGTGCAGGTATTCCTGCCGTGGATCCCTGCCGTGCCGTTGGCGGTGGCGACGGCCGCCGTGTTCACGGTGCTCAACATGCTGGGCATCGCCAAGGTGGGGCGGGCGCAGTTGATCCTGGGTGGCGCCCTGCTGGCCCTGTTGGGCACCTACGTCGTCGCCGGGCTGGTACGGCCGGAGGGTTTTGCCTGGCAGACGCTCATGCCCGAAGGGCGCCTGGTGGTGCACGAGGGCTTCTGGGGCAACCTCCGGCCCATGCTATCGGCCATGGCCCTGATCTTTAGTGCCTACGTCGGGTATGAGATCATCGCCGACGATGCCGAGGAGGTGCGTGACTTTGGCGTGGTGATCCCCAGGGGTATTCTGATCAGCCTGGCCGGCATCACGCTGGTGTACACATCGATCACCCTGTTGACCCTTGGCACTATCCCCTGGCATGCCCTGGCCAACTCCAGAGTGCCGATGGCGCAGGCGGCCGCGCGCTTTCTGCCGCGCTGGGGCGCGCCGCTGGTGGGCCTGGCCGGCATCGTCGCCACCCTCACCAGTGTGAACACGGCCATGCTGGCCGCCACCCGCGAGGCGCTGACCCTCAGCCGACAGGGCGTCTGGCCTCGGTTTATGTCCCGGTTGGGCCGCCTCCGCACCCCCTACCTGGCCAGCCTGGTGATCGGCGCCTCTGTTGCCGCAGTGGCCGCTATCGGCATCGTTGACTTTTTGAGCTACATCTCCAGTTCCGGCTATCTCTTTGTCGTGTTCTGGGCCAGCCTGGCCATGGTGCGGCTGCGTCGACAGCGCCCTGACTTGCCCCGCCCCTTCCGGGTGCCCCTCTTCCCGCTCACGGCGTACCTGGCGGCGGGCGTCTGCCTGGTGGTCATCGCCTTTACCGACTGGCGCGCGCTGCTTTTTGGCGGCGGCCTCCTGGTGGTGCTGTCGGTGGCCTACTACCTGCGTATCCCGGTGGGTCACCTCGTCGCGCGACGCGCGCGCGCCACTCCCATGGTGCGCGACCGCATCCTACTGCCGGTGGCCAACCCCGCCACGGCAAGCGGGCTGGCCCGCCTGGCCACCTCGCTCGCCCTGGGCGAGCCCGGCACCGTCGTCAGCACGTTGAGCGTGGTGCCGCACGCTCTGCCCAACCTGCCCTCGGGCAACCACCGCACGCTGATCGACCGCCTGGAGAAGCGACAACAGGCGCTCCTGGGCAGGGTTGCCGAGCAGGTACAAGCACAGAACGTGCCCTATTACGGCGAGGTGCGCGTGGCCTCCCGCGTCGCCGACGGGATCATCCGTGAGGTTGCCGAGACCGGCAACGTCCGCCTGGTGCTGATGGGCTGGCCCAGCCGCCCGGCCAGCGCCGACCTCGCCGAACACCTGGTAACCGAGGTGCTCGCCAACGCCCCTGCCGACGTGGCCGTCTTCTTGAACCGTGGTGCCGGGGCCTTCCGACGGATCCTGATGCCCTTCGGGGGCGGCGTGCACTCGCGCCTGGCCCTGCGGCTGGCCGCCCAGATCGCCCGACAGGAGAACGCTCAGCTGCTCGTGCTGCGCTGCTCGTGTAACGCGCAGCCGGCGGATATGCACGATGAGCTGCTACTCGTGCGTGAGGAGCTGGAGACGCTGTTCGGCGAAGTGCCGTCCTTTATCACCATGCGCGTAGCCCGCGCCGAGTCGGTTCCTCAGGGCATCTTCCGAGAGCTGGCCGAACACAAGTATGACCTGGTCGTGATGGGCGCAGCCGTGGCCTCCTCTTTCCATACCGACCTGTTTGGCTCGATGACCGACAGCATCGCCGAGCAGATCTCCTGCTCGGTGCTCCTCGTCAGGCACCACGAGTCGCCCGTGGTCGAGTGGGTGCGTCGCCGGGTCAAGCAGGTCAGCCCGTCGCAATAGGGCCGAGCGATTCGGCTGCAGAGCGTACCCGCATGGCCGCAGCACCTGCGGCTAGTCCGCCGCGCTCGACGGCGCCGTCAGCAGCGCCTCGATCTCTGCTGCACTCAGCCCCCCGGTCTGCCGGAAAACGAGCGGCATGGGGTGATCGTAGACAAAGAGACTCTCGTCCGCACGGCCCAGCCAGAGCGCCCGGCGAAGGCTCTCCCCTGCCCGTAACAGGCGGGGGACGGGCAGGCCGGCGGGGCCCAGAGTGTCGTGCACGAGGTCGATCCCCAGGAACCGCGCATAAGTGGCCTCATAGTGCGCCAGACGGTACCCGAGTTGCTCGCCGAACAGCAGGCGATAGTAGCGCGCGGTGTACGGGTAGCGCGCCGTGAGGGGCGCAATCGCCCCGTAGAGGCGGCTCGAGGAGACGATGACATAGTCGGCACCCGCCAGCTGCTCAGCGAGGGCGGCTGCCTTCCTCGGGGTATCCTCATCATAGAGGGGTAACGAGGTGACCTCGTAGGAGGAGTGGCAGGAAAGCCCCTCCCGCGTCGAGACGATCGGGAGAGGATCGTCCCAGTGCTCCACTAGGATGCGGCTGCCCGCAGGAACGTTGGCGCAGATCCACCGTGTGGCGCGCAGCCAGGTGTGTGGCTGCGAGTACACGTGCAGGTACCCCACGCCAAGGAAGGCCGTCGCCGCGAACACGCCCCCGGCCAGCCACCCGGCCGCCACCGCGGCCCTCCGGCCGAACCGCCCCAGCCAGCGCCTTAGCGCCACCAGGCCCCAGGCCGCCGCGAGGCATACGAGCGGCACCACAGGCAGCATGTAGCGCGCGAACTTGGCATGGAGCGTCGCCGTGGTAGCCAGATAGGTCACCAGCCACACCAGCACGACGGCCTCGCCGCGCCGGAGTGGCCGCCGACCGGTCAGGTCCGCCACGCTTCCGCCCAGCGCCGCCACGGCACCGGCGCAGCCAGCGGTCCCCAGCGGCAGCCCCAGCGACCAGACCACCATCTGCGCGAGCGGGTAGAGGAAAGGCAGCGTGCCGATGTACTGGCGGGTGTAGGGCACGTCCACCGCGCCGCCGGCCATGCGCGCCTCAAAGACCACGTCGCGGAGAAAGCGCGCCACGTTGATCAGCGCGTAGGGCTCCAGGAGTACGAAAGCGGCCGCAGCCATCGTCGTCGTGAGGGCCAGGCCTCCGGCCGCCTCGCGCAGCGCCCATCGGGCCCCGACGCGCCCGTCCTGCGGCGACAACCGTCGCAGCCCCAGGTACCAGGCCACCCCGACAGGTGCCGCAAGCGGCAGCGCCGTCAACTTGGTGGCGACGGCCGCCCCCCAGGCCAACCCCACCAGGTGTCCGCGCGCTGCGGAAGGATGATCCAGGAGGTCGAGCGCCAGATACAGCGTGAGGAGCACCAGACAGGTGAGCAGCGTATCCACGGCATAGTAGTGGCTCACCTGGATATGCAGCGGGGCGAAGGCCAGGAAGGCCGCTGCCAGCAGCCCCACCCCGCGCCCGTGCAGCCGACGCCCAAGAAGATAGACAAGCGCCACCGACCCAACGTCGGCCAGCGCTGATAGCGCCCGGCCCACCGCGGCGCTGCCCGCCAGGCCGCGCGCCGGCGGCCAGAGGACGCCCACCGCGCCCGACGCGATGCGCACCAGGTAGATCGGCAAGGAGCCGTAGGAGAAAAAGCGGGGGTTCCAGGGGCTGTCGACAGAAAGAAACAGCCCCGGGGAGCGCCACGGAAAGCGGAGTTCCGCGGCGACGGTCAGGATCTTGCGCTCGTCGGGGTGAAAGAGATAGCCAGAGTCCCAGTACAGGCCGGCCAGCCGCACGGCCAGGGCAGCGGCCAACAGCAGGCCCAGGAGCAGGCCGCGGCCGGCCCCAGAGCGCAGAAGGCGGGCGGGCCGCCCCGGGTCCCGGCGGCGCTCCTCCCGGGCCGGGTCACCGCTCCCCGCCGCGCTGGCCGTCAGCTGTCCAGCCTTAGGACGGCCATGAAAGCCTCTTGCGGGATCTCCACCTTGCCCACGCGCTTCAGCCGACGCTTGCCTTCCTTCTGTCGCTCCAGAAGCTTGCGCTTGCGCGTGATGTCGCCGCCGTAGCATTTGGCCAACACGTCCTTACGCTGCGCCGAGACGTTGGCCCGCGCCACGACCCGCGACCCCACCGCGGCCTGGATGGGCACCGTGAACATCTGCGACGGGATGGTCTCTTTCAGCCGGCGCACCAGGGCACTGCCCTTCTCGTATGCTTTGTCGCGGTGCACGATGATCGACAGAGCGTCGACCGGCTCCTGGTTCACCAGGATCTCCATCTGCACGAGGTCTCCGGCGCGATAGCCATGGAAGGAATAGTCCATCGAGGCGTAGCCCTTGGTGCGCGACTTGAGCTGGTCGTGAAAGTCCACCAGGATCTCTGCCAGCGGGATATGGTAGGTGAGCATCACGCGGTGCTGATCCAGGTACTCCATATGGTCGAACTCGCCGCGTCGCCCGGTGGCCAGCTCCATCAGCGCGCCGATATAGTCGGTGGGGGTGAACAGGCTGATCTTCATCCACGGCTCGCGGATCTCGGCGATGATGCCCGCATCGGGAAGGTCGGCGGGGTTGTCCACCTCGATGACGTCCCCGTGGGTCAGCAGCACCTGGTACTCGACGCTTGGCGCGGTGGCCAGCAGGTCCAGCCCGTACTCGCGTTCCAGCCGCTCCTGGACGATCTCCATGTGCAACAGGCCCAGGAAGCCACAGCGGAAGCCGAGGTTCAGCGCCACCGACGACTCGGGCTGGAACACCAGCGAAGCGTCGTTCAGTTGGAGCTTTTCCAGGGCATCGCGCAGGTCGCCATAGTCCTCGTTATCCACCGGGTAGAGCCCGGCGAACACCATCGGCTTGGGGTCTTGATAGCCCTCGAGGGGCTCGTCCGCTCCCGAAGCGACCGTGGTCACCGTTTCGCCCGAGCGGGCATTCGCCACGTCCTTGATGCCGGCGATCAGATATCCGGTCTCGCCCGGGCCGAGCGCCTGAACGGCTGTGGGCACCGGAGCGCGCACCCCGATCTCGTCGGCGTCGTGCGTCGCCTTGGCCTGCATGAACCGGAGCTTGTCGCCCGAGCGCATCACGCCGTCCATGACCCGGACCGAGGAGACCACCCCCCGGTAGGTGTCGTAGTGCGAGTCGAAGATCAAGGCTCGCAGTGGAGCATCGGCGTCGCCG
>JAAZBY010000174.1 GCA_012513595.1 Chloroflexota bacterium | reverse complement strand
TGAGCTGGCGCTTGATGGCTGATTCGGACAGGTCGCCGGCCATGGCGGCCACGGTGATGACCAGACCCAGCAGCAGGGCTTGCCAGAGCGCTATCGGCACCCGCAGGAGCAGGCAGGTGCCCGCCACGCTAAGGGGACCCACGACCAGGCCACCAAAGGCGCCCTCGAGCGTCTTCTTGGGGCTGATCTGCGGGAAGAAGGGCCGGCGTCCCCAGGCCCGCCCGGCCAGGTAGGCACCGGTGTCGGCCATCCAGGTGCCGGCCAGGACCACGACCACCCACTCGCGCCCCCACTCCAGCTGGCGCAGGCGCACAAAGTGGCCCATCGTAAAGCCCACGTAGGCGGCCCCGGCCAGCGTCAGCGCCCAGCCGTTGAGGCCTCCGGGGGTATTCCCCCGCAGAACCTGGGCCAGCAGGGGAGCCAGCACACCCAGCACCAACCCCCAGGAGGAGATCCCGACCTCTGGCCACTGGCCGTCGGCAAAGAACAGGGCCGATAGCAGGAGGCCCAAGATGATCGACGGGGACGCCGGGCCCTGCGGTGAGGTCGCGTCTCGCCGTACCAACCTGAGGAACTCGAACGTGGCTACGCCGCTGGCGACCAGGCCCAGGGCGAACCAAGGGGCACCCCCTAGGTATGCACCGAGCGCAACAACGGGAATGAGGACGGCCGCGCTGATGAGCCGGGTACGCAGCATGAGACTCCTCTCGACGACCGGGTCAGTAGCGCGTGGGACGTGCGTTGCGCCCTACTGCGACTCTCCTTCGACGCGCCCGAACCTCCGCTCTCGGCCCTGGTAGGCCTGCAGGGCGCGGTACAGCTCCTCGCGCCCGAAATCCGGCCAGTAGGTCGGAGTGCAGTAGAACTCGGCGTACGAGAGCTGCCAGATGAGAAAGTTGCTTAGGCGCATGTCTCCGCCGGTGCGGATGATGAGGTCAGGATCAGGCAGGCCCGCGGTGGTCAGCCGGGCGCCGATGGCTTCCTCGGTGACCTGTTCGGGCGTCAGCCCCTCCGCGACGATGCGCCGCACGGCGTCCACGATCTCGGCACGCCCGCCATAGTTAAAGGCGATGTTGAGGATCAGGGTGTCGTTGTGGGCGGTGTGTTCCTGGGCGCGGCGCATCTTGGCCGCCAGCCGGGCAGACACGCCATCTGTGCGGCCGATGTGCCGGATCTGAACGCCTTCGGCGTCCAGCGCGGCCAGCTCGGCGTCGATCACCTGCTCCATCAGGGCCAGCAGCGCCCGCACCTCAGCGGTGGGGCGCTGCCAGTTCTCTGTGGAAAAGGCATACAGCGTCAGGACGCGGATGCCAAAATCCTTGGCCGCGCGCAGCACCACCCGGAGGTTCTCTGTGCCGGCGCGATGCCCGGCCACGCGTGGCAGCCCTCTGGCGCGCGCCCAGCGTCCATTCCCGTCCATGATGATCGCGACGTGACGAGGCACGCGCAGCAATCCATGGGACGGGGGGACGGCTGGCTCGCTGATGCCCGTCTCCATCAGACTTCCATGATCTCGGCCTGCTTGGCCTCACCGACGCGATCCACGTTCTGGATGTACTGGTCGGTGAGCTTTTGCAGGTCATCCTTGGCGCGGAAGAACTCATCCTCCGAGATGTCACCTGCCTTTTGCAGGTCGCCCAGCTCTTTCAGCGCATCGCGGCGCACGTTCCGCACGGCCACGCGGGCCTCCTCGGCGCGCCGGCTCACCACCCTGGCCAGGTCCCGGCGGCGCTCATCGGTGAGCGGGGGGATGCCCAGGCGGATGATCTTGCCGTCGTTGTGCGGCGTCAGCCCAAGGTCAGACTTGAGGATGGCTTTTTCGATGGCGCCGATGATGCTCGCATCCCAGGGACGGATGGTGAGCAGGCGTGGTTCCGGCGCGGCGATGGTGGCTGCCTGGTTCAGCGGCAGGATTCCGCCGTAGGCCGACACGGGGATGTTCTCAACCAGCGCGGGGCTGGCTCGACCCGTGCGGATCGACAGAAGGTCGCTGCGCAAGGAAGCCACGGATTTCTCCATGTGCTCCTCGGCGTTCAGGAGTGTATCGTCTATCATCCGGTCACCTCCCTGAATGGTCGTTGATGGTGTGTCTCCTCGACGGCGGCGGCCGCCGGGTTACCCCTCGCGGGTCACCAGGGTGCCGATCGGTTCGCCGCGAATGGCTCGCGACAGGCTATCGGGAGGGAGCAGTTTGAAGACCATGAGGGGCAGGTTGTTGTCCATGCACAGCGACAGGGCGGTGCTGTCCATCACGCGGACGCCCATGTTCAGCGCCTGCAGGTAGGTCAGCCGCTCAAAGCGCTGCGCGCTCGGGTTCGTCAGCGGGTCGCTGTCGTAGATGCCGTCCACCTTGGTGGCCTTGAGCAGGATGTCGGCGTTGATCTCCATGGCGCGTAGAGACGCGGCGGTATCGGTGGTAAAGTAGGGGTTGCCCGTCCCGGCGCCAAAGATGACGATGCGCCCCTTCTCCAGGTGACGG
Source organism: Chloroflexota bacterium (assembly GCA_012513595.1). The sequence goes on along the minus strand of JAAZBY010000174.1, from coordinate 2,797 downwards.
ATGGCCCGCCGCCGGATATAGGGCTCGGCCAGCTCTCGCATCTCGATGGCCGTCTGCACCCGGGTCGACATGCCCATGCGCTCCAAAGAGTCCTGCAGGGCCACGGCGTTCATGACCGTGGCCGCCATGCCCATATAGTCGGCGGTGGCCCGGTCCATGCCGCTCGCCAGGGCGGCGCCGCCCCGCCAGATATTGCCGCCACCGATGACGATGGCCAGCTCACTGCCCAGCTCACTGGCGGCCTTGACCTGTGCGCTGACCGAGTCCACGGTGGCCGGGTCGATGCCGAAACCGGTCGGGCCGGCCATAAAGTCCCCGCTCAGCTTGAGCAGGACGCGTTTGTACGTCGGTTCTCCCACGGACGAGCCCTCCTTGCGACCCCTGGTACTCCTCCTACTCGGCACCGATCTGGAAGCGCGCGAAGCGCCTGACGACGATGTTCTCCCCCATCTTGGTGATGGTATCGGTGATCAGGCTCTGAACGTTTCTCTCGGGTTCGCGAATGTAAGCCTGATCGAGGAGGCAGTGATCCTGGTAGAACTTTTCCAGCTTGCCCTTGATGATGCGCTCCATCACGGCGGGGGGCTTGTTCTGGCCGGCCATCTCCTCTTCGTAGCGGCTGGTCTCCTCAGCGATCACCTCGGCCGGCACGTCGCTGCGCGACACCCAGCGCGGGTTCGAGGCCGCCACCTGCATGGCCAGGTCGTGCGACAGGGCGATGAACTCTTCGGTGCGCGCCACAAAGTCCGTCTCGCAGTTCACCTCGACGATAGTGGCCAGCTTGCCTCCAGCGTGCACGTAGGGCTCCACGCGCCCTTCAGCGGCCACGCGGTGGGCCTTCTTGGCGGCGGCGGCCAGGCCCTTGCGGCGCAGTTCTGCGAGGGCCGCTTCCATATCTCCACCATTGTCCTCGAGAGCGCGCTTGCAGTCCAGCACGCCCGCGCCGGTCTTGTCGCGGAGCTCGCGGATCATGTCGGTCGTTACAGCCATGATGACAGTTCCTCTCTTTATGTGTTCCACGAGCCGGGCCCCAGCGCGCGCTTGCCCTCGCGCCAGCGGGGCAAAGGCGGGTGACCCGGCTCGCCCGGAGTCGGCCGACTGGTCAATACGCGAGAGGCCTGCTCAGGCCTCTTCGTCGATGATGATGATGTCGCCGTCATCCTCAGTGTCGTCAGCGGCGGGCACGTACTGCTCTTCCTCGTCGGAGACGGCGGGGACCTCTTCCTCGTCCCACTCGTCCTCGTCGTAGGCGCGGGCAAAGTTGGCCGCCACCTGCGAGGGAACAGGCCCCTGCTCTTCCATCACGATGCCGCGCATCTGCTGCCCCTCGATGGCCGCGTCAGCCATTTTGGTGAGCAGGAGGTTGATGGCGCGGATGGCATCGTCGTTGGAGGGCAGCACGATGTCGATGGGGTCGGGGTCGCAGTTCGTGTCCACCAGGGCGATGACGGGAATGCCCAGACGGTTGGCCTCTTTGACGGCGATCGCGTCGGTCATCGTATCGGTGACGAACAGCGCGTCAGGAAGCTGGTACAGGTTGCGCAGGCCGCCCAGGCGGCGATGGAGCTTGGCCAGCTCGCGGACCTTGAGGGTCACTTCCTTCTTGGGGAGCGACTCCCACTCGCCGCGCTCCTGCTGCGCTTCGACGTCGATCATGTACTCGATCCGCGAGCGGATGGTGCGAAAGTTGGTCAGGGTGCCGCCCAACCAACGCTCGTTCACGTACGGCATGCCACAGCGTTCTGCCTGGATGACGATGTTTTCCTGGGCCTGCCGCTTGGTGCCGACAAAGACGATGGTGCCGCCCTGCGCGACCGCATCGCGGATAAAGGCGTGCGCCTCTTCTAGCTTGTACATGGTCTGCTGCAGGTCGATGATGTGGATGCCGTTGCGCTCGGTAAAGATGTACGGCCGCATCTTGGGGTTCGACCGGCGGCTGCGATGGCCAAAGTGCACGCCCGCTTCCAGCAGTTCCCGCATTTTCGCAGTGCTCACGAAATGTCCTCCTGTGTTCGTTTTCTGTCCACCCGCCCCCCTCTACCCCGATGAACCGTAGCGCGACGTGCCCATGCCAGGCGTGGCACTGCGCCAAGCAGTCACGAGCGCTCTCGGCACGACACCGGGAAACAGGAGGCGTGTTTGATGATCGGGCCCGCGGCCCGGCGGAAAAGTATAACACGACTCCCCAGGCAGGGCAAATGTTTGGGCGCCCAAGGCCTTTGTGCTATACTCCGAGCGCTGGCCGGATGCTGACTGGCTGCCAAGCAAACCTTGCCCACAGCACAGGAGTACAGATGCTGAGCGAAGAAATACTGGCCATTCTTGCCTGCCCGGCCTGCAAGAGCCGGCTGGAACTCGTGCATGACCAGTGGCTCGTCTGCCAGAACGAGGCCTGCCACCGGAAGTACCCGATCGTCGATGACATCCCCAACCTGTTGGTTGAGGAGGGAGGCAAGTACGCCGATGTCGCCATCGAGGATCTCCCCACGCCTTCCGGAGGCTAAGCCCGCGCTGCGAGCATGGCAGCCGCGCTGCGCCCTCCTCCTGGCGCTGTTCCTGGTCCTGGCCACTCTGGGGCCTTTGCCCACGGAGGCTGCCGGCCTGGCGATCAGCGACAGCCAGGCGACGTTCGCCTTTTCCGAGTCGCTCACCTTTGAGGCACGGGTGACGGGCGCCACGCCCCTGACGGAGGCGATCCTGTTCTTCGGACGGGTCGGGTACCCACTGGTCCGCCGCGTGTACCCCCCATTGCCCACCGGCACCGACGGCACGCTCCGCTATGTGGAAGAGCTCGAGC
>JAAZBY010000173.1 GCA_012513595.1 Chloroflexota bacterium | reverse complement strand
GGGCGGACCGTATCCACCGTGAGCGATCTGCACGCCGAGGAGCGGATCGAGGAGCTGGCCGTCATGCTGGGCGGCCGGGCCACCGAGGCCACGCGTCGCAGCGCCCAGGAGCTTCTGGGCCGTAACAACCCCAACACACCATCACAGGAGTCGTCATGATTGATCCGAACCGTCTGCTGGCTACTTTTCTAGAGCTCGTGCGCATCTCCAGCCCCTCTGGCCATGAGGCGGCCATCGCCGAGGCATTGGCCGCCAGGATGCGCGACCTGGACCTCTCTCCCGAGACAGACGAGGCCGGCAACCTGTTCGGCGCGCTGGCGGGGCAGGGAGAGCCCCTGCTCTTGACGGCGCACATGGACACCGTGAGCCCCGGTGAGAACGTGCAGCCCGTGGTGCAGGACGGGGTCATCTCCAGCGATGGCACGACCGTCCTCGGCGCCGACGACAAGTCGGGTATCGCCATCATCCTCGAGGTGCTGGCGGCTTTGCGCGAGGAGGGCCTGGCGCACCGCCCCATCGAGGTGCTGTTCACCGTGCTCGAGGAAAGCGGCCTAGAGGGCGCCAAAGGGTTTGACCTGGGCCGCCTGCGGGCGCGCCTGGCGGTGGGGCTTGATGCACACGGCGCGCAGGGCACGGTCGTGGTGCAGGCGCCGGCCCAGGACGGCCTGCGGGCGGTCGTCCGCGGGCGCATGGCCCACGCCGGCGTGAACCCGGAGGATGGCATCAACGCCATCCGTGTGGCGGCCGAGGCGATCGCGGCAATGCCGCTGGGCCGCATCGATGCGGAGACGACGGGGAACATCGGCATCATCGAGGGGGGCAGGGCTACCAACATCGTGCCGGACGTGGTGACCCTACAGGGTGAGGCGCGCAGCCGCGTGGGGGCCAAGCTTGACGAGCAGACCCGCCAGATGGTGGCGGCGCTCGAGGAGCGCGCCGCTGCCCACGGCGCCACGGCCGAGGTCACCGTGCGACGCTCCTACGAGGCCTATGCGCTCACCGAGAGTGACGGGGTCGTGCGGCTGGTGACCCGGGCGATGCGGAGCCTGGGAATCACGCCGCTCCTGGTACCCACCGGCGGCGGTTCGGACGCCAACGTGTTCAACGCCGGCGGCGTCCAGACGGTGCAGATCTCCACGGGCATGGAGGCGGTGCACACCTGCGCCGAGCACATTGCCCTGGCAGACATGGTCCAGGCGGCCAAGATCGTGCAGGCCTGCGTCCTGGTCTAGCCTGGTGGGTTCTAGCCCAGAGCAGAGCGGAGCCGCGGCGCGCCATCGCGCGCCGCGGCTCCGTCGCATTTTGTGCCAGGCGGGGCCGGATCAGGCCGGCGTGCCCTGCACCACGGCGGGTTCCTGGTCGTGGAGCTGCCGGAAGGTAAGCGTCCACGCCGCCGAGAAGAAGGTGTGATAGATGCCACTCCACAGGGCCGACGCGCCACCCACCACCAGGAGGGCCGGGATGCTCATCAGCCCCAGGACGACGGCCGACCTGGTCAGGCTGTAGGCCGCGATAAACACCGCCGCAGTCGCGCCGAGGGTCGCCAGGACGATCGGGATCATCACGATGCCCACGCCGAGGCTGATCAGCCACAGGAAGAGCCACATCAGCAGCGAAGGCCGCAAGTTGTGTGTCGCCAGACGGTAGGCATCGCCGATCGAATCAAAGATGCCACGTTTGCTGATGACCACAAACCGCAGGGCATACTCCCTCAGCAGGGTCAAGGCGACCCCAATGGCAGCGCATACGGCAATCGTGACCACGAGCCAGACGATGAAGGTGAGGACGCCCCAGATGACGCCGGCCGCCACTGCCCCCTCGCTCCCGCCGACGCCCAGCGCGATCGCCGGGCCGATGACCAGGCCCAGCCCCAGGAGCAGGATCACGACGATCGGTAGCACCAGGAATAGGGCGCCAATGCCGATCAGGAGGTCCACGGCGAACAGCCGCAACATCCGTGACAAGCCTGCGCGCAGGCCGCTGTTGAAGCTGGTCGTGCCCGTTCGCTCAATCTCATCGACGCCGGCCATGAGGGCGCCGTCACTGGTGTAGCGTGCGATGGTGCCGATCACCAGAGCGGCCAGCCCCACCAGTATCAGAACCGTAACGATCCCGGCGAGCGCCGCGGCGATATTGGCCCAGGCCGCCGGGCTGGGCAGCTGGAAGGGAACGACGCGCTGCAGGCGGTCCCAGTCCTGTGAGCTACCGGTGATCTGGAGCCAGTTGCGCGGGCCGCCACCGGCGCCCTGCGCATACGAGGCACCAAAGACGGCCGCGACGACGCCAAAGATCCATAGCACTTTGTGCCGCCAGGTTATCTCCATCGCCCGCCGAATGATCTTGTCGCTCGACATGCTCTGCTCCTTTTCTGAGACGCGCCACCGAGCCGGTGCCGCGCGGCTGCTCAGTTTGCCCCACGCAGAGGGACGTCCCTCACACAGTATACGCGCCGAAGCGTCCAGGGTTTCCGCCGCGGTTCGAGGCATGCTATAATGATATGTCAGGTCGCAGATCGGAGCACTGGGCAGCGCACGGCCTAGCCAACATGGGCGTGCCCTGGGTGCTTGACGCCGAAACGACGTCCACGCCTGGAGAAGCATGGGAACACGGCCCAAAGTAGCAGGTGCCACGGGAATAGAGCACGCCATCGCTGCGTGCGGCCGCCCCCTGGAGTGGCATTGCACTTATGACAGCAGCAGTGACGGCCTCGCGTACTGGCAGCTAGTTGCTGCGGATCGCTCGGCGGAGGTAGTCCTGCCCCTTCGCCGGACCGATGGGCTCATCCTGCTGCATACCAAGGGGTTCTACCCCGCGGGCACCTTCCGGATGCTCACGGGCGGTGTAAGGCCGGGTGAGGACCTGCTGGCCGCGGCGGCCCGCGAAGCCCGTGAGGAGACCGGACTGCAGGTCACCATCGAGCGCTTCTTGGGCATTATACATCATCTGTTCGTGCACAGGGGGGATTCGGTCGCCCTGGACTCTTATATTCTGCTGGCTGTTGGTCCGGGCGAGGCGCCCCACCCGGCGGACGAGGACGAGGGGATCACGGGCTACCGAGAGGTGCCGGCTGAGGGGCTGCTCGCGGTGGCCAAGCAGCTGGAGGCACTGCCCGCCGAGTGGGCGGAGTGGGGACGGTTTAGGGCCTCGCCCCACTGCCTGGCGTACGAGGCCCTGACGGGGCGGGTTTCTCACGATGGCTGAGCCGCACGTGCGCAACGCTGCCGGCAACGTCTCATTGCCGGGCACCGCGTTTGACGTGATCGTAATCGGGGCCGGGCACGCCGGGTGTGAGGCGGCCCTGGCGGCGGCCCGCGCGGGGAGCCGCACGCTGCTGGTGACCATGAGCCTGGATCTGATTGCCCAGATGCCCTGCAACCCCAGCATCGGCGGCCCCGGCAAGGCCCATCTGGTGCGCGAGGTCGACGCCCTGGGCGGCGAGATGGCCCGCAACATCGACCGCACGCTGATCCAGATACGCATGCTGAACACGTCCAAGGGGCCGGCCGTTCAGGCGCTGCGGGCCCAGGCCGACAAGCGCCTCTACTCCTTGGCCATGAAGCAGGCACTGGAACACGCCCACGGCCTGTGGCTGAAGCAAGGGCACGCTGAAGAGCTGCTGACCGAGGGGGATCGCATCGCCGGGGTACGCCTGGCGGACGGGCAGGTCTTTGCCGCGCGGGCCGTGGTGCTGACGGCGGGCACCTTCCTGAACGGCCGCCTGCTCTGTGGAGAGCAGTCCGCTCCCGGGGGGCGCGCCGGAGAGGCCCCGGCCGTAGGCCTGGCCGAGTGCCTGCGGCGGCTGGGCTTTGCGCTCGGGCGACTGCAGACCAACACGCCCCCGCGCGTTGACGCCCGGTCGATCGACTTTGCCCTGACCAAGGCGCAGTACGGCAGTGAGACGCCGCTTTTCTTTTCGCTGCACGGCGCCGAGGAAACCCGGCTGGCGACGCCGATCAGCCCGGTGTACCCGCTGGCGCGCCAGACGGCCTGGCGGCCGCAGCTGCCCTGCTACCTGGTACACACCAATGCCGAGACGCACCGCATCGTGCGGGAGAACCTGCACCGCTCGCCCGTGGCATTGGGGGCCGGCGAGGCGGTGGGCCCGCGCTACTGCCCATCGATCGAGGAAAAGATCGTCCGCTTTGGCGAGCGGCAGGCGCACCAGTTCTTCCTCGAGCCGGAGGGTTTCGGCACCACCGAGGTCTACGTACAGGGCTGCTTTACCGGGCTGCCCGTTGACGTGCAGGAGAGGCTGCTGCGCAGTATCCCGGCGCTGGGGGAGGTCGAGATCGTTCGGCCGGGCTACGCCGTCGCCTATGACTATGTGTTGCCGCACCAGATTCGCGCCACGCTGGAGACGCGCCGCCTCCGCGGGCTCTTCCTGGCCGGGCAGATAAACGGCACCTCCGGGTACGAGGAGGCGGCCGCCCAGGGGATACTGGCTGGGGCCAACGCGGCTCTTTTCCTGCGCGGCGAGCGGCCGCTGGCCTTCGGCCGCGAGGAGGCCTATCTCGGCGTTTTGGTCGACGACCTGGTCACCAAAGACCATCGCGAGCCGTATCGCATGCTCACCTCGCGGGCCGAGTACCGGCTGCTGCTGCGGCAGGACAACGCCGACCTGCGCCTGGCCGACGAGGCACGGCGCGCCGGCCTGATCTCGGCGGAGCGCCATGCGGAGGTGCAGGCCCGCCGTGGAGCGATCGCTGCCGAGGTCGCCCGGCTAGCAGGCGTGACCATCGTCCCCGGAGAGAGGGCCAACGCGGCGCTGGCAGCGCGCGGCCTGGCGGCGTTGGGCAGGCCGACCGCGGCCAGCCAGCTGCTCAAGTGGCCCGGGGCCGACTATAGCCTGGTGGCCGAGCTGGCCCCGCCGCCGGCGCCCGTTCCTGCGGAGGTCGCTGAGCAGGTGGCGCTCGAGGTGCGCTACGAGGGGTACGTGGCCAAGCAGAAGCGCCAGGTGCAACGGGCGCGCCGCCTGGAAAGGCGGCGACTGCCCGAGGATATGGACTATGCGACGGTGCAGGGGCTGGGCCCGGAGGCGCGCGAACGCCTGGCGCTACACCGGCCGGGCACCGTCGGCCAGGCTGCGCGGATTGCCGGCGTCAACCCCACCGACGTCTCGGTGCTGTTGATCTACCTCGAGCAGCGGCGCGCGGCCCGCCGGGCAAAGCCCCGCCGTTCTGAGGAAGCGACCGACCCCAGGGCAGCGACGCGAGAGCCCGGGCAAGGAGGATCTCTTGTTCTTTGATGAAGCAAGCATCATCGTGCGGGCCGGCCGCGGCGGAGACGGCTTGGTCGCCTTCCGCCGGGAAAAGCACGTGCCCTATGGCGGCCCCAGCGGTGGGAACGGTGGCACGGGCGGCAGTGTGGTGCTGCGCGCGACCGAGAGCGTGAACACCCTGGTGGCCTTTACCAGGCGGCGCCACTTTTTCGCCGAGGACGGCGAGAGGGGCGCGCGGCAGAACCAGCAGGGGCGTAGTGGCGAGGACCTCATCGTCGACGTGCCGGTGGGCACCGTCGTTCATGAGCGCGGGACGGGCCGCATCCTCGCCGATCTGGCCCGCGATGGGCAGACCGTGGTCGTGGCCCGGGGTGGGCGCGGGGGGCGCGGCAACGCCACGTTCAAGACCTCCACCCGGCAGGCCCCGAGCTTTGCCGAAAAGGGGGAGGCGGGCGAAGAGCGCACCCTCCATCTGGAACTCAAACTGATCGCCGACGTGGGCCTGCTGGGCAAGCCGAACGCAGGCAAGTCCACCCTGTTGGCGCGGGTGAGCGCGGCGCGGCCCAAGATCGCCGACTATCCCTTTACCACCCTCAGCCCCAACCTGGGCGTGGTGGAGATAGGGGCGCACTCGCTGGTGATGGCCGATATTCCCGGGCTCATCGAGGGCGCCAGCGAGGGCGCGGGCCTGGGGCTGCAGTTCCTGCGCCACGTGGAGCGCACTCGGCTGTTGGTGCATATCCTGGATGGCTCCAGCCCCGACCCCATCGAGGACTATAACGCCATCAACCGGGAGCTGGCCCTACATAGCGAGAGGCTGGCCCACAAGCCCCAGATCGTGGCCCTCAACAAGATCGACATCACCGAGGCCCGCGAGCGGTTCGCGGAGGTGCGTCACGGGCTGGGCCAGGAGGTAAAGGCGCTCTACCCCATCTCGGCGGCCACCGGCGAGGGCGTGGCGGAGCTGCTCTATGCGGTCGATGCGCTGCTGGCCGAGTTGCCCGAAGAGACCGAGGAGGAGCTGGTGGTGTTTCGCCCGCATGAGCGGGAGAGCACCGCAGTCGTTGTGACAAAGGAAGGACCCGAGTCCTACCGTGTGGCGGGTGAGGAGATCGAACGGCTGGCCCAGATGACCGACTGGACCAACGAAGAGGCGATGGAGCGGTTTGAGCGCATCCTGCAGGCGCGGGGTATCTCGGCGCTACTGGAAGAGGCGGGTGTGGACCTTGGCGATGCTGTGCACATCGGCGACATCGAGCTGGAGTGGCACTAGGTCAGCGGGACGGCAAGGAGGCGAACGCACCGTGGCAGGCAGGCGGGTGGGCATTTTCGGCGGGACGTTCGATCCCGTGCACGTGGGGCACCTGATCGTGGCCGAGGAGGCGCGGGTGCGGCTGGGGCTGGAGCGGGTTGTGTTCGTACCCGCGCGCATCTCTCCGCACAAGCTAGACGACGAACCGGCGCCCAGGGAGCACCGCTATCGCATGGTCTGCGAGGCGGTGGCGGACAACCCACTCTTCGCCGTATCGGCCATCGAGATCGAGCGCGAGGGGCCGTCCTTCACGGTGGATACGCTGCTTCACCTGCGTAGAGAGTTGGCGCCCGACGCGGACCTGTACTTTATCATGGGTATGGACTCGCTGGAGAGCTTTCCCCGCTGGCGAGATCCGCAGCGCATCCTGCAGCTATGTCGGCTCGTCGTCGTGAGCCGACCCGGCTGTGCCGTGCAGTTGGACGAAATGGAGCGCGTGGTGCCGGGGCTGACGGAGCGTACCGAGGTGTTGGACATGCTGGAGGTCGGCATTTCCTCCACCGAGCTGCGCGCCCGAGTGCGCGCGGGGTTGCCGATCCGTTACCAGGTACCCGGGGCTGTGGAGCGGTACATCGCTGAGCACGGGCTGTACGCGCCGCAGGAGCCGGGCGAGGGCCGCCGAGAGAGCGCACCATGATCAGCCTTTCCACCGCGTCGCTCTATCATCTGCCGCTGGCGCGGGCGCTCGCCCTGGCGGCGGAGGCCGGCTTTGACGGGCTGGAGCTGGTGACCGGCCCGGAGACATGGCTGCGCGGCGCCGGGCGCGTGGTGCGCCTGGCTCGCCGGCACGGGCTGCAGGTCTACACGGTGCACCAGGCCCTGACGCCCATCGTGGGCGGGGGCCCGGCGGAGCGCCTCCGCGACGCGCTGGACGCGGCGTTCGAGGTCGGCTGCTCGCACCTGGTGATCCATCCACCCACAGTGGACGCCTGGGAGCACCCGGCGGCGCAGCGCTGGCTGGCGACGCTCGACGAGGCGTCTCAGCAGCTGGACGGGAGCGGCGTGCGGATCGCCCTGGAGAACTCGGGGTATCCGCCGCACGAGGCAGGCCGGCGCATCCTGGGGCAGCTGCCCGATTTGCTGGCCTTTGCCGAACAGCACGACCTGGACATCACCTTCGATGCCTGCCATGCGGCGATCCAGCGGCTCGACCTGCTGGAGGCCTATGCGCTGCTGCGCCCACGGGTCGCCAATGTGCACCTGAGCAACCTGAGCCCCGACGAACCCCTTCTGGATCTGCCTTACATGCGCCCGCTGCTAACGGAGCACCGCATGCCGGAAGACGGCGTGATGCCGCTCGATGAGTTCACCACGCTCCTGGCAGCGGATGGCTACGCGGGCCCCGTGACGTACGAGGTGAGCCCCATCGCGCTGCGCGCTTGGTCGCCCGCCGGTCTGCGCCGCGCCCTGGCGGCGCTGGTGGATTATCTACGCGTGAGACGCCGCCCCGCTCCAGACTCCCCGCTCTAGGAAGCCGCTGCTGCCCTCTCGCGCGGCCCGTCAGGGCCTGGCGGTGACGGGTAGGGCCGCGCACAAGTTGCCCAGATCCGTTGGCGAATATTCACCCAACTTTTCGGCCCGGCGGGCTATTCCTATTGGCAGCGGGGTAGTTGTGGTGTATACTGGTGGTGCTTTGTGGGAGGGAATGGCAGAAAGTGGCCCTCCTTCCCGAACAGGTGGCGCCGACGCCCGGTAGGTGGGGCGCGGCTCTTGGCGAGGAAGCACACCATCCATGTTCCTGGGCGAATACACCCACTCGCTGGACAGCAAGGGTCGCCTCACCATCCCGGCGCGGTTTCGTGCGCAGCTGGAGGATGGTCTGGTCATCGCGCGCGGCCAGGACGCCTGCCTGATCATCTACCCGCGCCACGAATGGGACGCTCTCGCGGAGGCCCTTGGTCGCCTGCCGCGATCGAGCAAAGGTGCCCGGTCGTATACCCGGCTGTTGTTCAGTGGGGCGTCTGAGGCCACGCTGGACAAGATGGGGCGCGTGCTGATCCCGGCCTTCCTCCGCGAGTTTGTCGGCATCCGCGAGGATGCCGTTTTGGTGGGCGCCAACAGCGTGATCGAGATCTGGAACCCCGAGGCCTGGCAACAGACCCTGGCCGAGAACCTGGCCGACATTGAGGAGATCCTGGGCGCCGTCGGCCAGATGGGCGTCTAGACATGGCGGAGAGCGGACGTCTGCATGTCCCCGTGCTCTACCAGGAGGTCATGACAGGCCTTTGCCCGGGCCCCGGGCAGGACCTGATCGACGGCACCGTCGGCCTGGGCGGCCACGCCAGGGGCCTGCTGCAGCGCACGGCGCCGGACGGGCGCCTGCTGGGCATCGACCGGGACCCCGAGGCACTCAGCCTGGCGCAGGGAGGGCTCGCCGAGTTCGGTGGGCGTGCCGTCCTCTGCCAGGGGGAGTTCCGCCATCTGGCCGCTCTGGCCCGCGAGGCCGGTTTCGGCGCGGTGAGCGGCATCCTGCTCGACCTGGGGGTTTCTTCGCTCCAGCTGGATCGTCCCGAGCGCGGCTTCTCCTTCCAGGAGGATGGCCCGCTGGACATGCGCATGTCTCCGCAGTCGGAGCTCAGCGCGGCCGAGATCGTGAACACCTGGCCCGCCGATGCGCTGGCCGACCTGATCTTTCAGTATGGCGAGGAGCGGCACTCGCGACGGGTGGCGCGGGCCATCGTGGCGGCCCGCCCGCTGCACACGACGTTGGAGCTGGCCCGGGTAGTGGCCGGGGCGGTGAGGGGGCGTTCCGGGGGGATACACCCGGCCACGCGCACCTTTCAGGCGCTCCGCATCGCTGTGAACGGCGAGCTCGACTCTCTCGAGGCGGTGCTGCCTCAGGCGGTGGCCCTGCTAGAGCCGGGCGGGCGCCTGGCGGTGATCTCGTTTCACTCGCTGGAAGATCGCATCGTCAAGCAGTTCATGGTGCGCGAGTCGAAGGACTGCGTGTGCCCGCCGCGCGTCCCGGTGTGCGTATGCGGGCACGTGGCCACGTTGAGGCCGGTGACCAAGAAACCGTTGCAGGCCAGCCCCGAGGAGGTGGCCCGCAATCCGCGCAGCCGCAGTGCGCGGCTGCGCATCGCGGAGAGGATCCGGGCGTCGTAGCGCGCCGAAAGGCGCTACTGCGAGGCCAGCCATCAGAGAGCTACAGGGTCTTGCTATGGAGAACCGGCGGACAGAGGTCCCGTTCTTTCACATCAGCCAGGCGGCCGGCAGGTCGGGCGGCACCCGCGTGGATGTGCGCCGCTGGGCGTTCGCCGGGTTGGTGCTGGCTCTCCTCGGGTTGGCGGGGTGGCTCTATCTCGAGCAGGCCGCCGAGGCAGCCTCGTACGGGGCCACCGTGCGCCAGTTGCAGGACCAGAAGGAGCGCCTGCGCCGAGAGATCACCTCACTGCGCAGCGAGGTGGCCGTGGCAGGGTCGCTGACGCGCCTCACGGCGCTCGCCAAGGAGCTCGACTACGTGTTGCCCGAGGCCACCGACCCGGTGCGGCACCTGGTCATCGAGTATCCGGAGCCGGAGCCGCTGGCTAGTGCAGTGGCGGAGGACGCCCCCGCGGACGGCAAAGCCACAGAGGCAGAGACGGCCATCGGGCGCCGCGTCCGTGCCATGGTGACCCAGCTGGGCGAATGGCTGGGCACGCCTGTGGAGAGCGCATCGGCGCCGTAGAAAGGCCGGTGCCTCGCTTGCACGAGGAGAACGATGGCGGAAGTCGAGCAACAGGGCCAGCGCCGGCGCATCGTCCTGCTGGGGGCGGTGTTCGCGGTCACGGCCGTGGTCCTGGTAGGGCGGGCGGCCCAGTGGATGCTCCTGCCGCAGCCCTTGCTTGATGAGACCCAGTCCGCGGTCCTCAGCATGTCCGACCGGATCCTGGCCACACGCGGTAGCATCCTAGATGCCTCCGGCCAGTATCTGGTGGCCAGCACGGTGACGTACCGGGTGAGCGCGTCTCCACGCATCCTGCAAGAGGAGGAGCGCGCCGAGTTGGCGCCCGTCCTGGCGGGGATCCTCGGCGTGTCGGAGGATCAGATGGCCGCGCACCTGGCCCGTACCGATAGCGAGTACGTCGTGCTGGCCGACAACGTGCCGCTCGGGGCGGCGATGCAGGTCCGTGACCTGGACAAGAGCGCTCTGCGCCTGGAGGCGCGCTTTGGCCGCGTCTACCCAGATGACCAGCTGGCCTCGCCGGTGCTGGGCTTTCGTATGTCGATGAAGGACGGCGAGCCGCAGTATGGCCTGGAGCAGTACTGGGACCCGGAGCTGGCCGGCGTTGAGGGTGTGTGGCGGGGCGTCAGCGACCTGTGGGGGCAGCAGATCCTGGTCGACGAGCGTGGCTACGAGCCCGCCCAGGACGGTGCTGATCTCCTGCTTACGCTGGACCGCAACGTCCAGCACAAGGCGGAGCAGGTCCTGCAGGCGACCACCGAGCAGTTCCAGGCGGTGGATGGCCAGATCATTGTGCTGGATCCGCAGACCGGCGGCATTCTGGCCATGGCGGACTACCCGGGCTACTCACCGGGCCGCTACTGGGAAGTGGACAGCGCGACCGCCTATGTGAACGGCGCGATCAGCAGCCAGTACGAGCCGGGGTCCGTGTTCAAGCCGCTGACCCTGGCCGCGGCGCTGGAGGCCCGCGTGATCCGCCCGCCCGATACGTACGATGACCGGGGTGAGATCATCGTCGGCGGCAGGCGCATCTTTAACTCGGACCTGCGGCCCCACGGCATCACGACGATGACGGAGCTACTGGGCTACTCGCGCAACGTGGGCGCGGCGCACGTGGCCACGCTGCTGGGGCCGACGCGGTTCTATGAGACGATCCGCAAGTTCGGCTTCTCTGAGATCACGGGCGTGGACCTGTGGGGCGAGGCGGCCGGCGTCATGCGCGTGCCGGGCAGCACGTACTGGCACATGTCAGACCTGGGAGCCAACTCGTACGGGCAGGGCCTTGCGGTGACGCCCCTGCAGGTGGCGGCGGCGTATGGAGCGCTGGCCAACCAAGGGGTCCTGATGCGCCCCCGCGTCGTGGCTGAGGTACACTACCCGGATCACACCGAGGTGCGGCGCCCCGTAGCAGTGCGCCGGGTGATCTCCGCCGTGGTGGCGGATGAGCTGGCCGAGATGATGGCCGACGCGGTGGAGATGGGCCTTGGCGGGCCACTGGTGCCCGGCTACCGGCTGGCAGCCAAGTCGGGGACGGCCGGCATCGGCGAAGAGGGCTACGTCAGTGCCGACACGATCGTGTCGTTCGTGGGGTTTGGGCCGCTGCCCAACCCGCGTTTCGTGATTCTGGCCAAGTTCGACAAGCCGGAGCAGGGGCGCTGGGGCGCCGAGGTGGCGGGGCCAGCCTTTGCCGAAATGGCCAAGTATCTGATCGACTATTACGGCATCCCGCCGGCCAGCTCCTAGGGGAGCGCCGACCGACCGGAGAGTTTGAGCGAAGGCGTGGCCATGGAAGAGACCTACACCCTGCAGACGCTTCTGCGCGACCTCGGCTGGCGAGAACCGCTTGCCGGGGCCGAGGGCGTGCTGCTTGGCGGGGTGGCCATCGACTCGCGCCGGGCGCGCCCGGGGGACATCTTTGTGGCTCTGCCGGGCGAGCGCACCGACGGGCACGCCTACGTCGAGGCTGCCTTCCACGCCGGCGCGGCGGTGGCATTGGTCAGTAGCGAGGTGCCCGGCCGGCCGGCCGTTGACCTGGTCACCGGGGGCGCGCCGTCGCAGTGCGTCACGCCGCTGGCGATTCGTGTGCCGAGCACGCTGGCTGCGCTGCAGCAGGCGGCACGGGCCCGGCGTGAGGCCTACCCGGCGCTGCGGGTGATCGGCGTTACCGGCTCGGTGGGCAAGACGACGACCAAGGAAGCGACCTTTGCCGTGCTGGCGCAGCGCTACCGCGTGCTGCGCAGTGCCGGCAACCAGAACAACGAGATTGGCCTACCCCTCACGCTGTTTGAGCTGACCGCGGAGCATGAGAGGGCGGTGCTCGAGATGGGCATGTATGACCTGGGGGAGATCGCCACCCTGTGCGAGATCGCCCGACCCCAGGTGGGCG
>JAAZBY010000172.1 GCA_012513595.1 Chloroflexota bacterium | reverse complement strand
GCCCTGCCGCTGCAGGCAGGTCACCTCGGCCGTCGTGATCAGGCTGCGCTCCATGGTGGCCCCGGCGGCCACCTGGGCCGCGTCGTACACATAGCCATCCGGGTCGAACGTCCGCGGCCGGTGCGGCGTCCTGGGCACCGGCGTGCACCCCTTGCAGGCCGACGGCGGCGGGGGCGGCGGATCGTCGTCCGGGCTGCTGCAGCTGGCGCCCACGCTCAGGAAGCAGTCCTTAGCGTCTTTGAGCGCCCCGCTCGGCCCCAGCGCCCCGGGCGCCACCCCCGCGCCCCCTCCAAACGCCGGGCAGGAGTAGGCCACCAGCAGCTCGAACTGGGTATCCGTCGGCGGCGCGGTGAAGCGAAAGCTCACCTCCCCCGCCACGGCCGGCTCCTCGGCGGGGATGTTGTCAAACGCGGTCATCAGCCAGTCCGCGGTAAAGTAGGTCGCCTTGAGCACCACGTTGGTCGGCGCCGGGCAGGCCGTGATCCGCGCCCCCAGCCGGTACTCGGCCCCGCTCACCCAGCCGTAGGGCTGGTTGATCCCCCCGAGCCGCTCGCCGTAGACGGTATAGGCGCTCGGGTCGACGCCGAGCCCCTCGCGGACGTAGGCGCCCACGCCGGCCATCTCGCCGCTGCGCCCGCCGCGGCTCTGCCGCCCGGTGAACCAGTGCCACCCCGCAGCCAGCGGCGTCGTGAGCGGGTATTCCCACAGGCCGCCCTCGTCAACCTCGACGGTCCCCAAGGTGGTGGCGACGTCCCCACGCCAGGATTGCAGCGTCAGCGTCGCCCCCGGGCTGCCCACGCCGAACAGCACCGGCCGCGGCCCCACGATGGCCCCGTCGGGCCCCACGAACCCGGGCATGTGCAGCCAGACGATCTCGTCGCTGACGGCGGCGCGGTTGTCGCGCGGGTTGCCCTCCCTGCTCGCCGAGCGGATCTCTGCCGTGGCCGTCAGCGTGCCCGCCGCCGTCAGCCGGCCGGAGATGTCGACCCAGCCGTGCCCCCCTTCCTCCGGCAGGTCTCCCAGGGCGAAAGTCAAGGTCCGCCCGTCCGCGCTGATGGTCGGCGTGACGTCGGCCGAGGCGTCCAGGTCCGTCAGGGGCATCGAGAGGGTCACCGTCAGGACGGCCCCCCGCGCCGGCTGGGGCCCGGCGTTCCCGTACGAGATGCCGTACAGCTGCTCCCCGCCGACCTCGCCGTCGCTCGATGATTCGACGGCCACGTAGAGGTTCGGCTCGTTGCGCACCACCGTGCCGACCTCAAAGGCCTCGTTGTCCTCGGTGGAGACCTCTATCGCCGAGGTGTGCACCGTGGCGGCCACGGTGAACTCGTCACCGGCCAGCGCGTCGGCGGCCAGCCGGGCGCGCAGCGTGAGGCTGCCCCACTCCCAGGGCGGCAGCGTGGGGAGGGCAAAGTGTAGCCCGTCCGGCTTGGCCGCCGGCGTGATCGGCACGCCCTCCCGGCTGGCCCCCACCAGAGTCAGAGCTGCCGGCAGCGTCACGACGATCTCCGCGTCGGGCGCCGGCAGCGAGCCGTTGTTGGCGTACTCGACGGCGTACTGGAGCACGGCCCCCGGCAGCGGCACGGCCTCATCCGCCCGTCCCAGGCCCACCCACAGGTCGGGCCCGGCCACGGCAGTCTCCAGGATGGCGTCGTTGTCGCCCGGGACCATCTCGGGGTTGGCGGCGCGCAGGCCGGCGCGCGCCAGCGTGAGCGCGGTCCCCGGCGCGACGTCGCTCGCCAGGCGCACGCGCAGCCCCACCGTCTCCGGGGTGCTGGGCTCCAGGGGGCCGAGGGGGAAGGTCAGCGTGTTCCCCGCAACCGTCGGCGTGATCGGCGCCCCACTCGCGCGTCGCCGAGACGAAGGTGGCCCGTGAGTCGAGCGTCGCCGTCAGGACGGCGCCATAGGCGATGGCGTCCTCGGAATAGTTGGCATAGTCGAGCCAGATCTGGGCCTCCTGGCCGGCCGCCGGTTCCTCCTCGACCCAGGCGCCCAGCCCCAGGTCAACGGGGATGTCCATCGGGGAGGGGTACACGTCCACGACGGCCTGCGCCGGCGGGTCGCTCGACCAGGTCAGCGTGTACGTCCCCGCAATCATGAAGAGCAAGTTGTACGTGTCGTCCGGGTACACCGACATGTCGAGCGACGGGTCATCGCACGACAGGATGCGCATCGCCTCGCCATCGTTGGTGAAATGGACGGCGCTGTTCGTGGCGATGCGCACGTGATCCGGGTAGAGCCCATCGTCGTACAGGAACACTTCGGCGCGCGGCGCCGCCTGGGCCTGGCCGGGCCAGGACGGCAAAAGACACATGGCACAAACGAGGAAAAACCGCAAGCAGTGCAGCACAACAGACCGTCGGGTCACCATAGACCCCATGCGCGTGTCCTCCCCGATCTTTCGGCGTTTCGCCTGGGTGGTTGCGGGCTGCAGGGGATGCCCGCCTGATGCGGGAAATGTGCTTTATACCGATTTGCGTGGTTGGGTGACCTGCTCTGAGGGGAGGACTCTGCCCATGTGCGCCATAGTAGCACAGTATGGCGGCGTATTCAAGGGGTTGCTCGAACCTCTACTGGAATCTCTCTCGATAGTAGCGGTACCAGCGCGGCGTCCAGTAGACGCGCTCGGGGTGCTGGTCGGTCAGCCGACGGATGATATACGAGTGGAGGGAGAAGAAGCAAAGCGGCGTCTCACCAAAGCCGCGCTCGCCGAGGCCGTACCTGCGCCGCACCACCAGGGGGGCGCGCAAAATCAGCACCACCCCCACCAGCGCCGGCAGGGCGATGTACTCTGGCGCCGCCTGCGGCGCCACGTGCGGCTGCACGGCCAGCCACACCCCCCACAGCGCCAGGGCGATGACGCCGGGCAGGAAGGGGCCCAGGTACCAGCGCCAGGCCGCCCGCCGGCAGGCCCCGCACACGGCCACGTCGTGCTCGCGAAAGTCGCTCAGGTGCAAGGTCACCCGGCTGGTCGACCAGACGGCGTCCTTGAGCTTCTCCTCGCGCTCGGCCGAGTACAGCCGGCGCGTGGCGGCGCCGGCCGCCGCGCCCCCACACAGATCACACGTCAACACGAGGTTCCTCTCCTATCCCGGCGGGGCCCGCGGGGCCGGCGGGGCCGACGGGGTCGACGGGGTCGACGGGGTCCGCGGAGCGCAGGGCGCCCTGCCCCGGGTATCCAACGTGAACGGTGGTGCCCTGGCCCGGGGCGCTCTCGACGCGCAGCAGGGCGCCCACGCCCTCGGCCCGCTCGCGCATGATAGCCAGGCCCAAGGATTCGGGGGCGCGCTCGCCGGCCGCGGCAAAGCCCCGGCCATCGTCGCGCACCGATAGGCGCACCCCGCCGTCCGCACACTCTAGCCGCACCCAGACGTTGCGCGCCGCGGCGTGCTTGGCGATGTTGTTCAGCGCCTCCTGGGCGATGCGGTACAGCGCCACGCGCACCTCGGCCGGCGCGCGGCACTCCCCGCTCAGGTCGAGGTGTACCGGCACGCGCGTGCGCCCCTCGGTGGCCTCGGCCAGCCCGCGCAACAGGTCGGGCAGGGCCGACTCGGTGAGCGACGCCGGCCGCAGCTCCATGAGGAGGGAGCGCATCTCGGCCAGGGCGCCGCGCGTCAGGACGTGCAACTCCTCCAACCGCTGGCGGCCGACCTCGGCGTTCTTCTCCCACACTTTGGGCAGCACCTCGGCGATCAGGCTGGCCGAAAAGAGCGTCTGCGTCACCGCGTCGTGCAGCTCGCGGGCCAGGCGCTGCCGCTCCTCCAGGGTGGCGGCCAGCTGGGCCTGCTCGTAGAGGCGCGCGTTGTGGATGGCCGCCGCCGCCCGCTGCGCCAGCCCCTCCGCCAGGCGCCGATCCTCCTCACCAAAGTGGCGCGGCCGGGCGTAGCCCATGGTGAACACGCCGAACACGCTGCCGCCCAGCAACACCGGCACGTGGATGGCCGAGCGGATCCCCTCGGCCGCCATGATCTGGGCACAGTGATCGTCGGCCAGCCCGCCGGCTTCCTCCACCACGACCGCCTGTTTGGTCGCGATGACCTCCCCCAGGCAGCCCCCCGTGGGGGCTTGGGCCAACGCCTCGAGCGTCTCGCCGGCAAAGCCCTGCGCGGCCCGCGGCGCCAGCCGCTCGCCCGCGGCGTCCCACACCAGCGCCAGGCTCTTGTCCGCCTGGAGGACGTCCACCGCCACAGCCACCAGGGCGCGCAGCACCTCGTCGAGGTTCAGGTGCCCGTACAGGTCGGCGTCGGCGCGGTAGAGCGCCTCCACCTCCCGCATGCGGTCCTGCGCCTCGGCAAAGAGCTGGGCGTTATCCATGGCGATGGAGGCCAGCTGGGCAAAGCGAGACAGGATGTCGATCTCGGCCTCCCCCATGGGGGCGTCGCCGTCCGCCTCCTCCGGGGGGACCCTGGGCGCCACGCCGAGCACGCCGATCGTCTTGGCGCCGCCGGCCGTCAGCGGCACCCCGGCCAGCAGGTGGATGTCCGCCTCATCATACTGGAGCGAGCGCCCCTCCCAGGCCCGATAGTCGGCCACGGCCAGCGCCCGCCCCTCGGCCAGCACCTGCCCCGCCAGCCCCTCGCCGCGCGCCATGCGGTAGCCCAGGCTGGGGCGGAAGCGCCCGGTGGCAAAGCGCATCTCCAACGCCTCACCGCTGCGGTCCGCCAGGCAGATGTACCCGTCGCGCGCCCGCATCAGCTGCACGGCGCGCTCCAGGATCGTCTGCAGCAGGTCCGACACGTCCAGGTGGTTCATCAACCCCACGCTGGTATCATGCAGGGCGGAGAGGTACTCGGTCTGGCGGCGCTGGTCCTCCTCGGCGCGCTGCCGCACGGCCACCTCCTGCTCCAGCAGGGCGTAGGCGCGCTCGAACTGGGTGTTCACCCGTGAGCGCACCGAGAGCGCCAGCGCCACGCCAAAGGCGAGCACCAAAAACATCGACACCAGGAGCACCACCTGCGTGGCGCGCTGGGCGCGTAGGGCCCTGCTGACCGAGGTGAAGAAGCTGGCCTCTTCGTTGTCGTGGGTGCTCTTGATCTGCGACTCGATGCGCGTCAGGAGCGCCACAAAGCGGGGCTCCATGGCCAGCATGTTGCCGGGGGCCGGCTCGGCGGCCAAGAGGGCCAGCAGCGCGTCGTACTCGGCGAGGCTGCTCTCCAGCGTGGCCAGCGCCGCCAGCACCGGCGCGTTGCCGACGGCCTCCTGGCGGGTGCGGGCGATCTGCTCGCCCAGCAGCCGGCGCTCCATCTCGGCGCGGGCCGTGTCCATCGAGCGGGAGTAGAGGTTGCCGATCGTCTCCACCTGCAGGCGGGCCACGCCGCGCTGCGTCTCGGCCAGGTCGGCCAGCAGGTAGCCCATCTCAAAGGCCGACGAGGTCGCCGAGATGTTCACGTAGGAGGTGATGATCAGGGCACCCAGCCCCAACACCAGGAGCCCCACCACGACGGCCAGGGCGATCTGCCCGCGCGTCAGATATGAGGCGCGCGCCGGCACGGGCGGTCTCGACGTCATGTTCCCTCGCTCCCCAAGCTGGCCGTGCCCCCCGCCTACGGCGTGGGGGCCGCGGCCGCCCCGCGCGACCGTTGCACCAGCGGCCGCGCCGCCAGCGCCAGCAGATAGGCCATCCCCGCCACCAGGATGATCGTCGCGCCGGAGGTCAGGTTCAGCACGTACGACAGCCACAACCCGGTCGTCGTGAACAGCACCCCCAACACGCTCGAGGCGACCATCATCTGCCGCATGTCCCTCAGGTACATCCCGCTGATGGCCGCCGGCATGGTCAGCAGGGCGATCACCATGATCAGCCCCACCACCCGCATCATCATCACCGCGGTCAGGCCGATCAGGCAGGTCAACAGCATCTGCAACGCGTCGACGTTCACCCCTGAGATGGCCGCGTAGGTCTCATCGAACGAGAGGGCCAGGAGCTCCTTGTACAGCACCGCCACGGCCACGATGATGCCCAGGTCCAGCCCGGCCATCATGTACAGGTCGCCGATGGGCACCGCCAGGATGCTGCCAAACAGGTAACTCATCAGGTCGGCCTTGTACCCGGGGGTCAGGTCCACCAGGATGATGCCGATGGCCATGCCCACCGCCCACATCACCCCGATGATCGTGTCTGCCCGTTGGCGGGTGCGCCGCTGCACCGCGCCCATCCCCAACGCCGCCGCCAGGCTGAACACCACCGCCCCCAGCACCGGGTTGATCCCCAGGTAGTAGCCCAGGCCGATCCCGCCGTAGGCGGCGTGGGCCACCCCGCCGGAGATGAACACGATGCGGTTCACCACGACGTAGGTGCCCATGATGCCGCAGGCCACGCTGACGAGCAACCCCGCCATCAGCGCGTTGCGCATAAAGTCGTAGCCGAGCGCCTCGATCATACCGCCGCCTCCTCTTCGTGATGCCCGAGCACGCGGTGCGGCACGCCGTGGGCGATCAGGTCCACCGGGCAGTGGTAGGCCTGGTCGATCATCCCCTGGGTGATCTGCTTGTCCTCATGGTAGTAGAGGCGCCCGCTGATGCAGCCCACCGTGCGGACGTAGGACGAAATGGCGAACAGGTCGTGGGAGATGAGCAGGATCGTCACACGGGCGTTCAGCTCCTGCAGCAGTGTGTAGATGCTCTCGGAGGCCTGCGCGTCGATGTTGGCGGTGGGCTCGTCGAGGAAGAGGATGTCGGGCTCCTGGGCCAGCGCCCTGGCGATATAGACGCGCTGGCGCTGCCCGCCGGATAGCTCGCCGATGGCCCGCCGGCGAAAGCGCGCCATGCCGACCTTTTCCAGCGCGTCGGCCACGGCGGCGTCGTCCTCGCGGGTGTAGCGCCGCCCGGCGCCGCGCCGGCCCAGGCGGCCCATCCGCGCCACGTCCCACACGCTGATGGGAAAGTCGTGGTCGAACTCGACCACCTGCGGCACATAGCCGATGTGCCGGCGCCCGGCGCGCACGCTCTGGCCCATGATGCGCACCTCGCCGCGCGTAACCGGCAGCAGGCCCAAGAGCACCCGCAGGAGCGTCGTCTTGCCGCCGCCGTTGGGGCCGATCAGGCCGATAAAATCGCCGGCGTACACGTCGAGGTTGACGTCCTCGAGGATCGGCTCGCCGTTATAGCCGGCCCACACGTTCTTGGCCGAGATGACCACCTCGCGGGGCCGCGGCGTCACCAGGCTGGTCATGATCCCGCCCATCGTGCCTTGCTCCTTTCGGCGCGCCAGACCCTCACCCCTTCTCCGCCGCGGCCAGGGCCTCAGCCACTTTCCGCAGGTTGCTCAGCCAGTCCTCGGCCAGCGGGTCCACCAGCACCACCCGGCCGCCGAGCTCGGCGGCGATCGTCTCGGCGGAGCGCGTGCTGAGGTTGGGCTGGGCGAACACGACGCGAATCCCCTCCGCCCGCGCCGTCTTGATGGTGGCGGCCAGCTCGGCGGCCGAGGGCTCCTGCCCGCCCACCTCGATGGGCACCTGGTGCAGGCCGTAATCGGCCGCAAAATACCCCCAGGCCGGGTGGAAGACCAGGAACTGGGTGCCCTGTGCGCCGGCCAGGGTGGTGCGGATGTCGGCGTCGAGGGCCGTGATGTCCTCTTCCAGGGCGGCCAGGTTGGCGCGATAGTCGGCGGCGTGGGCCCCGTCCAGGCGCACGAGCGCCTCGCAGATGGTGCGGGCCATCTGGGCCGCGCGCCGCGGCGAGGTCCACACGTGCGGGTCGCGCTCTTCCCCGGCGTGGGCGGCGCCCCCGTCGTGGCCATGGGCCACCATGGGCAGGAGGTCGATGCCGGCCGTCGTGTCGACGATCTCCATCTGCCGGTTGGCCGAGCGGAAGCGGTCCATCCAGGCCGCCTCGAACTCGACCCCCACGGTAAAGTAGGCGGCCGAACGGCTCAGGGCGCGCAGCTGGGAGGCCACCGGCTCGTAGGTGTGCGGCTCGGCCCCCGGGCCCACCAGGACGTTGACGGCCACGTGCCCCCCGCCCACCCGCTCGACCAGGTACTGCTGCGGGAGGACGCTGACGGTCACCTGCAGGCGGTCGCCGGCGCCGGCCGGCGGCGCCTCTCGCGAGCAGGCCGCCATACCCAGGAGGCCCGCCAGGAGCGCCAGCAGGCAGAGGAGAACGCCGGGCCGGGTTGGGCGCCTCATGCCTGCGCCTCCGGCCGGGCACTGCGCTGGCCCCCGGCGCAGGCCGCGCACAGGCCGCTGAGCTGCAGGAGGTGCGCCGTCACGCGGTAGCCCGTCTGCGCCTCGGCCAGGCGCACCAGGGCGCGCATCTCCTCCCCGCCGGAGAACTCCAGGGCCCGCCCGCAGCCCCGGCAGAGCACCAGGCCGCGCCGGTCG
>JAAZBY010000171.1 GCA_012513595.1 Chloroflexota bacterium | reverse complement strand
CCCGCCCCCTCCGCCAGGTGCAGGTGCACACGGCGCGCCTGGGCCGCACGATCCTGCTCGTCGCGCTGGGCGCCTCGCTGGTGGCCGCCCTCCTGGCCGTGGCGATGGCCGGCCGCATCACCCGCCCCATCCGCCACCTGACTCAAGAGGCCCAACGGATCGCCGCAGGGGACCTGGGCCGGCCCGTGGTGGCCGATAGCGGCGACGAAGTCGCGGATCTGGCCCATGCGTTCAACCGGATGGGGGGCCGCCTCCAAGAACGGATGGAGCGCCTCGCCGAGGAACAGCGCCTGCTCTCCACCGTCCTCTCGCGCATGGCGGACGGGGCCATCATCACCGACGCCGGGGGCCGAGTGCGCCTGATCAACCCCGCAGCCGCACGGCTGCTGGAGAGCCCCGCAGACGCCGTGGGGCGGTCCTTTGCCCAGGTCGCCCGCAATCACCAACTCGTCGATCTCTGGCGGGCGGCGAGCGAGGCGGGCGAGGCTCGGGAAGCCACGATCGAGGTGCTCCGGCCGAACCTCTTCCTGCGGGCCATCGTCACCCCACTCGATGCGGACAGTACGGGCGAGACGCTGACCATCGTACAGGACCTCACCCAGGTCCGCCGGCTGGAGACGGTGCGGCGCGATTTCGTCAGCAACATCTCCCACGAGTTGCGCAACCCGTTGGCCTCCCTCAAGGCCCTGGTGGAAACCCTCCGCGATGGAGCGATCGAGGACCCCGATGCGGCGGAGCGGTTCCTGAACAGCGCCGAGACGGAGGTCGATGCCCTAACCCAGATGGTCCAGGAGCTGCTGGAGCTGTCGCGCATCGAGTCGGGGCGCGTCTCGCTCCACCCGGAGCCCGTTACGGCCAAAGCCCTGCTGGCGCGACCGGCAGAGCGGCTGCGCCCCCAGGCCGAGCGCGCCGGCGTCGCCATCGAGACCGCGGTACCGCCGGACCTCCCCCTGGCCCTGGCCGACGTCGAGCGCCTCCAGCAGGTGATCATCAACATCGTCCACAACGCGATCAAGTTCACCCCCGCGGGCGGGCGCATCAGCCTCTCGGCCCAGGCCGCCGGCAACGAGGTGGTGCTGAGCATCCGCGATACCGGCGCAGGGATCCCGGCCAAGGACCTGCCCCGGATCTTTGAGCGCTTTTTCAAGACCGACAGGGCCCGCTCTGGCGGCGGCACCGGCCTGGGGCTGGCCATCGCCAAGCACATCGTCCAGGCGCACGGCGGGCGCATCTGGGCGGAGAGCGTCGAGGGCCGAGGCAGCGCGTTCCACATCGCCCTACCGGTAACATCAGAAGAGGGCAGCGATCCTTAACGAGCCGTTAACAATCCGTTGAACTGCCGTTAGGGTGCGGGCGCTACACTGCTCTGTGGGTACATGAGCGAACACAGAGGAGATGTAGCATGCGTAGATGGATAGCCCTGACTCTGGCCGTTGCGTTGATGCTGGCGGGCTGCGCACAGCCCACTGCACCGTCCCCCTCCGCCCCGACCCTCGCCCCAGCCTCCGATAGCCCCGCCGCCGGCGACGGTGCACTGCCCGACGTCAATCCCCTGGAAGTCACGGGCCCCATCGTCACGGCAGGCAGCAGCACGGTCTATCCGCTCTCGGAAGCCGTCGCCGAGATGTTCCGCGACGAGGGCTATGCCGACAACATCACCATCGACTCGATTGGCAGTGGCGCCGGGTTCGAGCGCTTTTGCACCGCGGGCGAAACGGATATCGCCAACGCCAGCCGGCCCATCAAGGATTCGGAGAGCGAGGCCTGCCGGGCGATCGGCCGCGACCCGATCGAGTTCCGCGTGGGCACAGATGCGCTGGCCGTGGTGGTGAGCCAAGAGAACACCTTTGCCGACAACGTCACCATCGAGCAGTTGGCCGCCCTCTTTTCCACCGCCGAGACCTGGGCGGATGTGGACCCCGCCTGGCCGGCAGAGCCGGTCCTCCGCTTCAGCCCCGGCACCGATAGCGGCACCTTTGACTACTTTGTCGAAGAGGCAATGGGCGAGGAGGAGGCCCCGCTCCTGAACGCCGAAAACCTGCAGCTCAGCGAGGACGACAACGTCCTGGTGCAGGGCGTGCTCGGCAGCCCCTACGCCATCGGCTACTTTGGCTACGCGTACTATCAAGAGAACGCCGCGACCCTCAAGGTCCTGTCCATCGACGGCGTAGAGCCCAGCACCGAATCGGTGGATGCGGGCACCTATCCCCTGGCCCGGCCGCTGTTCATCTACTCCTCGGCCGACATCATGGAGCAAAAGCCCCAGGTCGCCTCATTCATCAACTACTACCTGACCTACGTGAACGACGCCATCACCCGGGTCGGCTACTTTCCCGCCAGCGACGAGGCCCTGAGTGCCGCGCGGGATGCGTGGCTGGCCGCGATGGGCAACTAGTGGGCACTACCCCACCCGCCGGTCCGGCCGAGAGGGCCAGCGCCCCTCCTCGCCCGGCCGGCGGATCACCGTGCCAGTACGCCAGAGAGGTGATCAGTTGACGACGGAATGGAATGAGCGCGCCAAGCACGTCGCGGTGCCGGAGGACCTGCGCAAGCGCAGGCGACCGAGGGAGCAGGTCGTCCAGGGGCTCCTGTTCCTATGTGGCATCGTGTCCATCCTCACCACGGTCGGCATCGTCGTGGTGTTGGGCCGAGAATCGTGGCGCTTCTTTGGCAGTGCCGAGGTCACCCTGCGCGAGTTCCTGGGCTCCGCGCGGTGGCAGCCGGCGATCGGGCAGTTCGGCATCTGGCCCCTGGTGAACGCCACGCTGATGACCACGGCGTTCGCCATGCTGGTAGCCATCCCCATCGGGCTCGGCGTGGCCATCTACCTCAGCGAGTACGCCTCCAACCGCGCCAGAAACACCCTGAAGCCGGTCATGGAGGTCCTCGCCGGCATCCCGACGGTAGTGTACGGCTACTTTG
>JAAZBY010000170.1 GCA_012513595.1 Chloroflexota bacterium | reverse complement strand
TCTTCGGACTTGCTCACCTGCCCATCCATGGTCGCTCCCTACTCTCCCGCTCCGTAGCGAATGCGCGGATCCAACCAGGCCAGCAGTATGTCCGAGATCAGCGTCCCGACCACCGTCAGGGTGCTGAGGATCAGCACGATGCTTCCCGTCAGATACATGTCCTGCGAGAGCGTGGCCTGCATCAGCACGGGGCCGATCATCTGCAGGTTGAGGACGATGCCCACCAGCACGCCGCCGTTGATGAGCCCCGGCAGGATCCAGCCGATGGTGCTAAAGACCGGGTTCATGGCGATGCGCACCGGGTACTTGAACAGCAGTCGTGCCTCGGACAGCCCCTTCGAGCGGGCCGTGGTCACGTAGGCCCGGCGCAACTCGTCGAGGAGCGTGGCCCGCAGCGTGCGGATCAGGCCGGCCGTGCCGGCCATCCCCACCACCAGGATGGGCAGCCAGACGTGGCCCAGCAGGTCTCGTGCCTTGGCCCACGACCAGGCCGCCTCCCGGTACTCCATCGAGAACAGGCTGGTGACCATCTGCCCAGATACGCGGTACGATATCCATGAGGCCACCAGGGCGAGCAGAAAGGCGGGGATCGCCAGGCCAATAAACCCAAAGAACGTGGCCACATAGTCGAACATCGAGTACTGGTACACTGCCGATAGGATGGCGATGGGGATCGAGATCGCGTACACGACCAGCAGGCTGGCGAAGGAGATGAACAGCGTCATCGGCAGGCGTTCCATGACCACTTCGATCACCGGCTTTTGCCAGTGGAACGAGCGGCCAAAGTCGCCGTGGAGCACACCGGTGATCCACTTGGTGTACTGCACATAGACCGGCTGGTCCAGCCCGTACTGCGACCGCAGGCGCGCGATCTCTTCCTCACGCACCTGCTGGCCACCGGCCTCCAGGGCGCGGATGTAGGTGCTCAGGTAATCGCCGGGGGGCAGCTGGATCACTATGAACGAGACGATCGAGAGCATGATCAGCAAGGGGACCATGATCATCAGGCGACGGGCAATGAATGACAGCATCGGGCGGCCCCTCCATTCTGCCGACTATGGGCATCACGCACCCGTGGCGCACGCCATGCCTGCCGGGCACCTGCCGAGACACGCAGTCTCCTGGGCGGTGCTCCAGCCCCGCCCAGGAGACCGTCTGGGGCATCGAATCGTACACCTCTCGGTCACCCGTGCCGGTGTCGCCGCAGGGCTAGAGGCCCGTGCGTGCGGCGCGCGGCGAGATGGCGGCCGCCCGCCATCTCGCCGTACCCTGACGGAATGCTCCATGCTACCGGCCAACTGGCCCGCCCCTAGGCGTGCTTGAAAAAGATCTGCTCCTCGCTGAACCAGACCGCCGATGACCTGCCCGAATGGGCGATGTTGCCGGCATTGACGGGCACGATGCAGGGGTCCACCACGTCACGGGCCAGCGGGAAGAGCGGCACGTACTCCATAAACCAGTCGGCAAAGCGCTTCTCCGCCTCCGCTGCCCGGGTCGTGTCCGGGTTGATCGCCATCATCTCTTCATAGAGTGCGTAGAGATCCTTGATCCAGTCTGGCGGTTCCTCTCCGTCCTTGCCATCCGTCTGCATCCACTTGTGCCACAGCATGCCCCACCGCAGGCGGTATCCGGGATCGGGCATATAGTCGTCCTTCAGGTAGGGCCAGTTGCAGACGTCGCACCACTCGACGCAGGCGTACAGCTCATTGGCGTCGCGCATCTGGCCCCACAGCGAGCCCTCCATCATCCTCAGCGGGGTGTAGAGGCCCACCTCCTCCAGATGCGTCCGGATGATCTCGGCAGGCTTGATGAAGAGCGGGTCCGTGGCCACGTCCATGGGGACCTCGAACCGCTTGCCATCGGGCCCGATGCGCCAGCCGTCGGAATCCCGCTTGTCCAGGCCCAACTTGTCCAGGAGCTGGTTGGCCATGTCCTTGTCACTCACGTCGGGGATCCACGGGCAGGTCTTGCCCATCCCCAGGAAGAGCGCCTGGATGATCTCCTGGTAGTCGATGGCCGCGTTGAGGGCGTAGCGGAACTCCTTCTGCCACAGGATCTGGCGCCAGGCCTCGTTGGGATGGTTAAAGTTCAGGTACAGGGCCACTGGCGCGTTGTGGTAGACCATGTCGAGGGTGACGCGGTAGCCGTATTCCTGCTCGTGCTCCTTGTACATGGAGATGTCGGTGTGCCGCAGCCGCTCGCGGATATAGTTCACCTCGCCCGCCACGATCTTGAG
The DNA here is from genome assembly GCA_012513595.1 of Chloroflexota bacterium. The sequence goes on along the minus strand of JAAZBY010000170.1, from coordinate 557 downwards.
CGGCACGCTCTCCGGGTCTGAGACGACCACGCTCTCCATCCGCTCGACGTACGGGAGCTGCTGGCCCTTGGTGTCCACCTTCCAGTAGTAGGGGTTGCGCTTGAGGACAATGAGGTCCGGCGTGGGCGGCTGGATGATCCACCCGCGCAGCACCGGCATGCGCCCTTCAGACGCCATGGGCTCGCAATCCATGCCGCCCCAGTTGCCACCCTCCTCCTGGAAGAGGCGGTACCACTCCCCAGCACCGAACCCTGCCGCCTTGCACTTGGCCTCCAGCTCCTCCTTGGGGACATAGTTCTTGTGGAACTGCTGCAGGTAGTGCTTGGGCTTCAGGAGTGGCGTATAGGCGGCCCACAGGTTGCCCATGCCCATGTAATCAGCCAGGAACCGCGTGCCGTTCGGGGCCCCAAAACTGATCTTGAAGGTAAAGTCATCTACGACCTCGAGCGTCATCGGCTCGGCGCCGGGCTTGGCCCCTGCGCGCAGCTTGTCGGGGAAGATCGGCGTGAGTTCCGGGTCCAGGAGGACTTCGTCGTAAACAAAGCGGATGTCCTCGG
>JAAZBY010000169.1 GCA_012513595.1 Chloroflexota bacterium | reverse complement strand
TGCCCGCCTTGGGGTACAGCCCCCTCGGCACCCGCCACGACGTGGTCCTGGTCCACAGGGTGACGTCCTCGCCACCGCTCCCCGCAGTCCAAATGTGCAGCTGGTACCACTCCGTCTCGCCCAGGATGCCCGCAGACGTCCAGCTGAGCAGGATGGGGCTGTCGGCCCCACTGATCTCGGTGCCGCTGATCGGCCCGAGCAGGTAGGGGCGCGCGTACTCATAGCGCCGCGGAGCCGCCGTCGCCATCGGCCTGGGCGTAGCGGTGGCCGAGGCGATGCTCGTCAGGCTCTCCATCAAGGCCTGCGACGCCTGCGTGGGCGTAGGGCTGGGGGCCGGTGTGGCCGTCGGTTCGGCCACCGTGCCGGGGATGACCAGCACCTGCCCGATGCGCAGCACGCTGTTCTCCTTGATGTTGTTCGCCGCGGCCAGTTCCGCCGTGGTCACGCCGTAACGGATAGCGATCCTGCCTAGCAGGTCGCCCTCTTGGACGACGTGCTCGATCGGCCCCCCCGCTGGCGCAGTCGTGGCCACCGGCGTAGCCTCCGGCGCGGGCTCCTCGCTCGGGCCGGCCAGCGGAATCACCAGCTCCTGCCCGATCGACAGGATATCGTCAACGCCGATGCCGTTGGCCTTGGCGATCTCCTCCTGGCTGAGGCCATACCGCACCGCGATGAGGCCGAGGTGTTCCCCGGCCGCCACCTTGTGGATGACGTTCGCCTGCGTCGGCGCCGGCGCGGCCGTCGGCGCAGGCGTCGGGGTTTCCGCTGGAGCGGGCGTCTCGGCCGGAGCGCTCTCCGTCGCCGGGGTGGCCTCCCCGGCGGTGGGCTCTTCGGCCGCGGGCTCTGCATTCGCGCCCGTGGGGATGCGCAGCACCTGCCCCAGGCTGAGGATGTCGTTCTCCGTCAGGTCGTTGGCTTCCAGAAGTTCGGCAGTGGTGATGTCGTGCTTGGCGGCGATCCCCGAGGCCGTGTCCCCGCGCACCACCGTGTACGACAGGAACATGGGTGTCGGGGTTAGGGTGGGGGTAGCCGTCGGCGTGTTCGTGGCGGTGGCCGTGGCCGTCGCCGTGGGGGTACGGGTCAAGGTGGGCGTCGGGATGTTCAGGTACTGGGCGCGCTCGGCGGGCTCGGGGGTGCTCTCCAGGTCAAGCCAGGGGCGCGTCAGCCAGGCAGAGCCGATCACCAGCGCCACCCCCAGCGAGACGGCCACATACGTCCAGCGCCTGGCCGAGGTCGCCGGGTTCTGGTCCTGGCGTTCGGAGCCGCACACCGGGCAGCGACCCTCGAACATGGCCGTGCCGCAAAAAACACAGGTCTCCCCGTCGTTTTCGGCCGGCATCACGTTGCTGCACGCCGGACAGACCGCCGCAGCGCTGCTTACGGCAGTCCCACACAGAGGACAGGTTCGAAGCGGAACAGGAGTTTCAGCCATGGTGCTCCGCCCAGATTGTACTGACGGTGGCCATGTCCGTCTAGTCCCCTGCTAGGCCCAGCGTATCGGCGACGGACTTGAGCGCCTCGATGACAACGCCGACGTGGGCGCTCAGCTCGACGCCCAGTTCGGCGACGCCCAGCTCGATGTCCTCGCGGTTCACGCCACAGGCAAACGCCTTGTCTTTCCACTTCTTGCGGACCGACTTGACCTCCAGCGAGGCGATGCTCCTATCGGGCCGCACCAGGACGCAGGCTGTCACCAGGCCGGTCAGCTCGTCCACGGCAAAGAGAGTCTTGGCCATCAGAGTGTTGCGGGGCACGTTCAGGTAGGTCGCGTGCCCCTTGATGGCCTCGATCACCTCCTCGGGCCAGCCGCGCTCCTCGAGGATGGCGACACCGGCGAGCGGGTGCTCGTCGGCCGTGGGGTGCTGCTCATAGTCAAAGTCGTGGATGAGGCCGGTGGCCGCCCACAGCTCTTCGTCCTCGCC
>JAAZBY010000168.1 GCA_012513595.1 Chloroflexota bacterium | reverse complement strand
CCTGATGAACCCTACGGCCGAGATGCTGACTGGGTGGACACAGGCGGAGGCGATGGGCCGGCCGCTGACCGAGGTCTTTGGCATCGTCAACGAGCTCACGGGAGAACGTGCCGAGAACCCGGCAGATCGCGTCATCCGAGAGGGCGTGGTCCTCGGCCTGGCCAACCATACCCTCCTGATCTCCCGCGACGGCACGCGGCGCCCGGTGGCGGACAGTGGCGCACCGATCTTTGACGCCCAGGGCACCATTCTGGGCATGGTGCTGGTGTTCCGCGACCAGACCGAAGAGCGCGCCGCGCAGAGGGCGCTGGAAGCCAGAGAGGCGCAGTACCGGGCGCTGGTAGAGAGCACCGACGCGGTCGCCTGGGAGTACGCGATCGCCGACGATCGCTGGACCTACATCGCCCCTCAGGTTACCCGCCTCCTCGGCTATCCACCCGAGGAGTGGCAAGGATTCGCCTTCTGGACCGACCACCTGCACCCGGATGACCGCGACTGGGTCACCCACTATATCCAGCACTGCACCGCACGCGGAAAAGCCTACACCCTGGAGTGCCGCTTTCGGGCACGGGACGGTCGGTACGTGTGGCTGCGAGACGTGGTAAGCGTGGAGATGGAGGAGGAGGAGCCGGTCGCCCGGCGGGGGTTCCTGCTGGACATCTCGGAGCAACGGGCCGCGGAGGAGTCGCTGCGGCAGAGCGAAGAGCGCTTCCGGTCCCTCGTCCAGAATGCGCCGGTGGCGCTGTTCGTCGAGGCGGATGCCCACATTGCGTACCTGAATCCGGCCGCCGCCCGCGTTTGGGGGGCAGAGTCCGTCGAGGAGCTAGAGGGACAGCCGCTCCTGGAGCATCTGGATCCCCGCATACATGCAGCGGTGCGCGACCGCATGCAGAGATTGCACGAGGAAGGGCACGCTGCACCGGCCATGGAGTCCGTTCTGCTACGCATGGACGGCACGCCCGTCGCTGCCGAAGTGGCCGCGGTGCCCGTTCAGTACGACGGGTTGGACGCTGCGCTGGTGTTCGTCCAGGACATCAGCACGAGAAAGGAGGCGGAGGAGCGGCTTGCCGAGCAGATGGAAGAACTCTCGCGGTGGCACAAAGCCACCCTCGGCCGTGAGATGCGCATGATCGAGCTGAAACAGGAAGTGAACGAGCTTCTCGCCCGGATGGGCGCCCCCCCTCGGTATGAAACCTAGAGTCCCCAGGTGACTGCCCATGTCTCCCACTTCACAGTTGCTTCTATACACGGTTATCTCGTTCGGTCTGATCGCTGCCATATGGCTCGTCGGACGGCGCGCTGCCTCCCTGAGCGAGCCATGCACCGGGATCTGGCGGGCCACCCGCTGGGCACCCTACGTGGTGGGGGTGCTTGTCTGGATCGCCGGAGCGGCGGCGGCGCAGCACGCGGCCTCTCGGGAGAGCGCGCAGCTGCGGCGTAATCTCCTGGCCGAGGCCATGACAGTGGCCGGCACCTTTAGCCAGGCGCAGATCCAGGCGCTTTCTGTGGCGCCGGAGGATCAGGATCTCGCGCCCCTGCAGCGGCTACAGGAGCAGATGACGTCCTATGCTACGGCCAGGGGTCTTTCCTCCCTCTATACGCTGGCCCTCCGGGAGGGAGACCTCATCCTGGGGCCCCAGGCCGGGCAGTCCGCTGGGGCGCCTCACGGATCGGCGCCGGGCACGTGGTACGCGCAAGCCACGGCCGAGGATATGCGGCTCTTTGGTGATGGCACAGCAACAGTGCAGGGACCCTGGCAGAATGCGCGGGGCACCTGGATGTCGGTACGGGCGCCGGTGGCGGACCCCAGCACGGGGACGGTCGCGGCGGCGATAGGCATCGACGTCGAGGCGAGCATGTGGCAGGAACATCTCGCCCGGGCCATGCGGGGCCCGCTTGGCGCGGCCTTT
>JAAZBY010000167.1 GCA_012513595.1 Chloroflexota bacterium | reverse complement strand
TCGGCAGCATGACGGCCCGGCAGGTGGCCGCCTTCCGCCACTACCGGCGGCCGCCCACCCTGCCCGTCGGCCGCTGGGCGGACATCTTTGAGGCCCTGGACCTGCCCGCCGGCCTGGTGCGCGATGAGAACACCCGCGAGCAGGCCGTGCGCGATCTGCAGGCCAAGGTGGGCGCCGGCCTGCGCGACGTCGTGGACCTCGATCACCGCGTGACTCAGGGGCCGCGCCTGTGGAACATGCCCCTCTTTGCCGATAGCCTGGCCATCCAGTCTCAGGATGGGCTGGTGATCGGCAGCGATGCGCCCGCGGTGCGCTTTGGCCAGGCGGACGTTTTGCCGCACCTGCGGGCCTACAGGCGCCTGCTGGACGGGCTGCGGCCCTACAACACGGTGGGCAAGCTGCGCCACCTGCGCGTACAGCCGCAGGACGTGGCCGACGGCGCCGCGGGGCGGGCCGTGGCCGGCCGGATGAGCGACCTCCTGCGCCTCCTCGACCAGTTCCAAGAGCCGGCGGCCTACCTGGCCGCGGCGGCCCCCCACCTGCCCGAGGGGCACCCCCTGCGTGGCGAACTGATCCGCGCGCGCGAGGCGCTTCTGGAAGACCTCCGCCGTATGGGCCGCGCCGAGGCCCCCGTGCAGCCAGGGACGTGGGCCTCGCAGTTGGACGCCCTCAGAGAGCGCTACGTGCAGGCCTACGCCGAGGAGCACCGCCGCCTGGTGCTCGGCCCGCGCGCTGACGAGCGCCGCCAGCGCATCACCCGGGGTGAGGCGCTGGGCCTGGTCAGGGCGCTGGACCAACTGCGCATCCTGCCCTCACACGATCTGCGCGCCTGGCAACGGGACCTGCAGGCGCTCAAGGCCTGCCCAGAGTTCCACGAGGGGGTCCTGGCCAATGACCCGCTGTGCCCGCACTGCCGGCTGAGCCCGGCCAATGCCACGGGCGCCGGCAACGCCGAGGCGGCCCTTACGGAGCTCGAGGAACGGCTCGACATCATACTGAGAGACTGGCGCAACGCCGTGGTCGAGGCGCTGGAGAGCGACGTGGCCCGGGCCAGCCGAACGGCGATGACGGCCGCCGAGCGCCACGCCATCGAGGCCTTCCTGAGCCAGCCGGAGGCCATGGTCCTGCCGCAGGGCTTTATCGAGGCTGCCAACAAGGCCCTACAGGGCATCGAGTCGGTGGCCGTCAGCGTGGGGGCGCTGGTGGAAGCGCTGCGCGAGGGGGGCCTGCCCTGCACCCCCGCCGACCTGCGCGCGCGCTTTACGAGCTTTATGCAAGAGACCCTGCGCGGGCGCGAGGAGGCCAACACCCGCCTGACCCTCTCCGAAGACCGCACGCTGGAGGCGAGCGCCTGAGCGATAGACCCGACCGCACCAGGAGACACCGATACCATGACGCAGCAGATCACGATGGACACAGAGACCCCGGGCGCCGCCGACCCCGCCCGCCAGGCCGAGCGGCAGGAATACCTGGCCCGCCTGCGCGAGTACCTGCAGGACCCCGCCTTTCGCGCTATCGAGGGCTTCCCCATCGGTGAGGATGAGGACATCCTGGCCCTCTCGGACCCGCCCTACTATACCGCCTGCCCCAACCCCTTCCTGCCGGAGGTCATCGCCCGCTGGCAGCGGGAGCGCGAGGAGACCCGCCGGGCCCTGGGCCTGCCGGTGGGGGAGGAGGAGACCTACCACCGCGAGCCCTTCGCGGCGGATGTGTCGGAGGGCAAGAGTGACCCCATCTACCGGGCGCACTCTTACCACACCAAGGTGCCGCACAAGGCCATCATGCGCTACATCCTCCACTACACCGAGCCGGGAGATATTGTCT
>JAAZBY010000166.1 GCA_012513595.1 Chloroflexota bacterium | reverse complement strand
GCCATCACCGGGATGCCGCCGTACTTGCGCACGCCGTCAAACAGCATCTCGGAGCAGCGCACCTCATACACCGCCTTGCCCGGGCCGGCGCGCAGCGCCTCCCGCGCGTAGAGGAGCAGCATCACGTCGAGGGTGACGATCTGGCCCCGCTCGTCGACGATCCCCAGCCGGTCGCCGTCGCCGTCAAAGGCGACCCCCACGTCGCACCCCTCGCGGCGCACCAGCTCGGCCAGCTCGCGGAGGTTGGCCGCCTCACTGGGGTCGGGCGCATGGTTGGGGAAGGTGCCGTCCGGCTCGCAGTAGATCGGCACCACCTCGCTCCCCAGCTCGCGGATCAGGCGCGTGGCCACCGGCCCCGCCGTGCCGTTGCCGGCGTCGACGGCCACCTTCAGGCGGCGCCCGACGTGGACCTTGTGCAGGATGCAGTTCAGGTACGGGTAGACCACGTCGCGGGCCAGCCGCGCCCCCTCGCCCGAGGCGAACGTGCCGCTGGCGATGAGCCGCTCCACCTTCTGTAGCTCGTCACCGGCCAGCGCCTCCATGCCCACCTGTAGCTTGAGGCCGTTGAACTCGGCCGGGTTGTGCGAGGCCGTCACCTGGGCGGCGCCGTCCACCCAGAAGTGGTTGATGGCGAACGAAGTAAGCGGCGTGGGCACCTGGCCAATGTCGATCACCTCACACCCGGAGGAGACCATCCCCTGCGTCACCGCTTCGGCAAAGGGCGCCGACGACGGGCGCACGTCGCGCCCCAGGACGATCTGCTTGCGCCCCGTGCGCCGCTGCATGTAGGTGCCAAAGGCGCGGCCCATGCTCTCCAGGACGGTGGTGGTCAGCTCACGCCCCACCACGCCGCGGATGTCGTACTCGCGAAAGATCGCCCGGGAGACGGACAACTGCTCCTGCAAGGCCAGGTCGTGCAGCAGGGTGCGCAGCGCGGTGCCCAGGCGGGCCGGGTCATGCCGGATCACGGGGCGCACCTCCCGCGTGATCGGGTCCGGCTCGAGCACTTCGGTGGCCAGCTCCCGCTGGACGAGCAGCGCCCCCTCCACCAGGGTCATCTCCTCGGCCGTGTCGGGAAAGATCACCACGTGCGAGCCGTCGTCCTCGACCATCTGCGGCCGCACCACCTGGGCTGAGCTGGAGCGGTAGCGCTCCAGGACCTCCTCGCTGAACACGCCGTCGTGGTGCGCCAGGACATAGTCGAAGCGGAAGCCGCAGTGCTTTTGGATGACGCGCACGTGGTCGGCCACGGTGTACCCCTCGGTCTGCCCGGGCATGGTCATCAGGTTGCAGACCAGGATCTTGCGCGCGGCGCTCTGGCGGATGGCCTCGTTGATCTCTTTGATCAACAGGGTGGGGATCAGGTTGGTGTACAGCGCCCCGGGCCCGATGACGATGGCGTCGGCGCGGGCCAGGGCGGCCAACACCTCGGGCGTGGGGCGAAAGTCCGTGTGGCTGATGGGCGGCCCCGGCACGGGCAGGGTCAGGCCGGAGATCAGAAAGACCCGCCGGATGCCGGCGGCGCCTGAGCCGCGGGCGGAGATGGCCGCCTCACCGATCAGGTAGGTGCCGTCGGTGAGCTCGGCGCAGACCTCCACCCGGTCGAGGGTGGGGATGAGCACCTCGTCGGCGCTGACGCCCATGGTCGTATGGAGCTGGGCAAAGGCGGCCCCGGCGTTGGCCGGCGGCACCACGCCGATCATGTTCCAGGGCTCGTCGCGGCCGGCAGCCAACACCATGCCCAGCCCCAACGTGCCGGCAAAAGCAACCACCGTCGAACGGTGCTCTGCATGGTTCATGCGGTCACTTCCTTCCTCAGGGCGCTCCGGGCACTGCCCGGCACCTCGCGCCTGCCGTTAGGATATGCGCCGGCCCGGCCCCGTCAAGCAGCCCCCTGCTGTGAGTCGGGGAAGAGAAGAATGCAGGATTGACAGGATTAACAGGACTTACAGGATTTACAGGATTTTCCGGATTGGGGCCGCTGGGGTGCCTGTCCGGCCTCCAGAATGTGGTGCAGGCAAGCTTCCGAATCTCTTCAATCCTCTAAATCCTGTCAATCCTGTCCTTCTTCCCCTTCTCTTTCCCTCTCACAATGGCCGCGACGCGGCGGAACCGCTACACTGGAGCGGACCCGCCCGCACGGCAACCGATAGCAGAAGGAGCACGCCTTGGACGCCACCATCCTGGCCAACGAACGGATCGTCCGCATCGAAAAGGGCACCCTCGTCGGGCGGCGGCCGCGCCG
>JAAZBY010000165.1 GCA_012513595.1 Chloroflexota bacterium | reverse complement strand
GCACCGGCCCCGGCTGGCGCCCTCCCCGCCGCGCAGCCCGCCGAGGCCTTGCCCGCCGCCAAGCCCGCCGAGGCCGGCCGCGCGCGGGGCGGGGGGCGCGTGGTGGCCGCCGCCATCGGCGGGGCGCTCCTCGGCGCCATTCTGGCCGTGGTGGCCGTGGCCATCCTGGCCAGCGCCCTGGGGCTGGCCGGCCGCGCCGAGGTCGAGGCGCTCTCCGCCAACCTCGGCACCATGCAACATAACGCCGAGGTCATCGTCGCCCGGGTCGACGGCCTGAACGACGAGCTGCAAGCCCTCGGGGAGAGCGTCCGCACGACTTCCGCCGACCTCGCCGCGGCGCGCGGCGCCCTCGACGAGGCCTCCGCCGCGCTCGAGGCCACGCAGACGGCCATGGCGGACCTGGAGGAGCGCACCACGACGGCCCTCGGCGCGCTCGACGGGCGCCTCTCGCACGCCGAGGACGCCGTGGCCGCGGCCAGCGCCTCCCTCGAGGCCGCCCAGACGCGCCTCGGCCAGTACGACGCCTTTTACGCCGACCTGGAGGTGCTCCTCGGCGGCCTGAGCAACAACAAGTAGGCGCCCGCCGGCCGGGCGCCGCTTACGGTACGATGGAACGTGCGGCTAAGGAGGACACGATACTTGGGCATCATCGACACACTGACCGCCGGCTTTGAGACGGCGGTTCGCAAACCCTGGCTGATCCTCATCCCGCTTCTCTTGGATCTGGCCCTCCTGGCCGCCCCCAAGGTATCGGTGCTGCCGGTGTACGACGCGCTCGCCGCCTACGTGCAGGACGTGGCCGCCGAGACGGCCGAGGGCGCCGGGGCGGCCAACGTGGCCTCCGCCGCTGAGCAGCTGGACCTGTTGCGCCCCCTGGCCGAGGAGTTCAACCTCCTCTCGCTCCTTTCGGTCAACCGCCTGCTCTTGCCCAGCGTGGCCAGCCTGCGCCCCATCGACGCCGCCCACGACGAGGTGATCGGCGTGACGGCCCCGCGCCAGGGGGTGGGCATGGCGGTCGTCCTCGTGGGGCTGGGGCTCTTTGTGGCCTGCTGCTACTGGACGCTGCTGGCCCAACAGGCCCGCCGCGAGAGGAACAACCTCCGCGAACTGGGCCACCAGGTGCCCGTCTTTTGGCTGCGCACCGTGGCGGTGGGGGGCATCGTGCTGGCCGGCCTGCTGGGGCTGTTTGGCGTGGGGACCTTCCTGGTGCTGGCCGCGCAGGTCTTTGCCCTGTTGGGGGCCGGCGGGCTGACCCAGGTGGTGATGGTCCTGGTGATGTCCGGCATGTGGCTTTTAGCGCTGTGGGTCATCTTTTACGCATTTTATGTGCCCCAGGCGATCACCCTGGCCGAGGCGGGCCCCGTGGCGGCGCTGCAGCAGAGCTTCCTGGTGGTGCGCTCGTCGTTCCGGCAGGCGCTGGGGCTGTTCGCGCTGGTGAACGTCATCTCGGCGGGGCTGGGCTACCTGTGGGGCCTGCTGATGGGCACCACGGCGGGGACGGTGGGGGCCATCGTGGCCAACGCCTTTATCGGCACCGGCCTGATGGCGGCGCTGTTCATCTTTTTCCGTGACCGGATCATCGCCCTGCACCAGGCCCAGATGATGGCGCGGGGGTAAGGGCCCCGCGGCCCAGGGCGCCGGCCGCCCGTTTTGCGCCCGCGGGCGCACCTTCCTATAATAGAACATACAGACTGGCAGCGTTGGGGCTCCTCATCGCGGCCCCACGGGGGCGCGTGACGGGCCCCTTTTTCGTGGAACACTACTGCCGGCGCACCAGAACCAGGAGGCTTGGCATGTGTGAGGAGTCCGCAGGGGCCCGGGCGAGTATCATCGCTTCCGCACCGGGCGACTATGACGCGGTGGCGCAGGCGGCTATCGCCGCCGCCGACCCCGAACTGGCCGCGGCCGTGGCCGACGAGGCCCGCCGTGAGGCGGAGACGATCGAGCTGATCGCCTCGGAGAACTATGTCAGCAAGGCGGTGCGCGCCGCCCAAGGGTCGCTCCTCACCAACAAGTACGCCGAGGGTTACCCCGGCGCGCGCTACTATGGCGGCTGCCAGTTCGTCGACGTGGCCGAGCGGCTGGCCCGCCAGCGCGCCAAGGACCTCTTTGGCGCCGAGCACGCCAACGTCCAGCCGCATTCCGGCTCGCAGGCCAACGCCGCGGCCTACCAGGCCCTCCTCAAGCTGGGGGATACCGTCCTGGCCATGGACCTGGCCCACGGCGGCCACCTGACCCACGGCAGCCGTCTGTCCTTCTCCGGCAAGCAGTACCACTTTGTGCACTATGGCGTCTCTCGGGGTGACGAGCGCATCGACTATGACGCGCTCGAGGCCCAGGCCCGGGAGGTGCAGCCGCGGCTGATCGTGGCCGGCGCCTCGGCCTACCCGCGCATCATCGACTTTCCGCGGCTGCGCCAGATTGCCGACGCCGTCGGCGCGCGGCTGATGGTGGACATGGCCCACATCGCCGGCCTGGTGGTGGGCGGGGTGCACCCCTCGCCCGTGCCCTGGGCCGACGTGGTGACCACCACGACCCACAAGACCCTGCGCGGCCCGCGCGGGGGGCTGATCCTGTGCCGCCAGGAGGTGGCCCGCGCCATCGATCGGGCCGTGTTCCCCGGCATCCAGGGGGGGCCGCTGATGCACGTCATCGCGGCCAAGGCGGTGGCCCTGGGTGAGGCGGCCCGCCCCGAGTTTGCCGATTACGCCCGGCGCATCGTGGCCAACGCCGTGGCGCTCGGCGAGGGGCTGGCGCGGGAGGGGCTGCGGCTGGTCTCCGGCGGGACGGATAACCACCTCCTCCTGGTGGACGTGCGCCCCCAGGGGGTGACGGGCGCCGCCGCCGAGGCCGCCCTGGAGCGCGCCGGCATCGCCCTGAACGCCAACATGATCCCCTACGACCCGCAGCCCCCCCGGGTGACCTCGGGCGTGCGCCTGGGCACCCCGGCAGTGACGACGCGGGGCATGGGCCTGGCGGAGATGGCGGCCATTGCCGGGATGATCGGGCGGGTGCTGCGTTCGCCGGAGGACGCCGCGCTGGCCGCGGAGGTCCGCGCGGAGGCGGTGGCCCTCTGCCGGGCCTTCCCGCTGGACAGGTAGGGGGAAGAGGGGGAGGGAGACTCACCACGGAGCCACAGAGGGCACGGAGAAGAGAAGAGAAATAACCACCACGGAGGCACGGAGGGCACTGAGAAGAGAAGGAAAGGGGAAGACAGGATTTACAGGATTGACAGGATTACCGGCCACGCCACACCCCGGCGTCGCCCCATTCGCCTCCCCCAATCCTGCAAATCCTGTCCTTCTTTTCCTCTCCGTGGCCTCCGTGGCTCGGTGGTGAATCCCTCTTTCGCACTCGCGGGGACTTGCGCAGCCGCCCCGGTTCGTGCTATTGTGCGTTAGGCGCCACGGCGCCGCAGCAGTGTCGCAGTTCGCCGCACGCCCGGCCGCAGGTGTTCGGGCAGCACTCAGCATCTGGAGGTACCATGCGCAGAACCGTCGCGTCTCTCGCCGCCCTGCTCCTCATCCTCTCGATGGTGGTCACCGCTTGTACGGTCACCCCCGCCGCGGGGACCGCGGAGCCCGCCGCCAAGCTCAAGATCGGTTTGGTGACCGACGTCGGCCGCGTGAACGACCGCACCTTCAACCAGTCGGCCTGGGAAGGCGTCCAGGACGCCGCCGGTGAGCTCGGCGCCGAGGCCAACTATGTGGAGACCCGCGCCGCCACCGACTATGAGGACAACATCCGCCAGTTTACCGATGCCGGCTACGACGTCATCGTGACCGTGGGCTTTGCCCTCGGCGATGCCACCATCGAGATGGCCAAGCAGTTCCCCGACATCAAGTTCATCGGCGTCGACCAGTTCCAGGCCGAGGTGACCCCCAACGTGGCGGGCCTCGTCTTCCATGAGGACCACGCGGGCTACCTGGCCGGCGTGCTGGCCGCCAACCTGACCACCTCCGGCACCATCGCCGGCGTGTTCGGCACGGACCTGATCCCGGCCGTGGTGGCCTTCCGCGAGGGCTACGAGGCCGGCGCCCGCACCGTCAAGGCGGACATGAACATCATCTCCGCCTACCACCCCGGTGAGATCGCCCAGGCCTTTACTGACCCGGAGTGGGGCGCGGCGACGGCTGCCCAGGCCATCGACGGCGGGGCCGACGTGGTCTTTGCTGCCGGCGGCCAGACGGGCAACGGCGCGCTCGAGGAGATGGCCACGCATGAGGGCGGCTACTGCATCGGCGTCGACACCGACCAGTGGGAGACGCTGCCCGGCGCCCATCCTTGCCTGGTCTCCTCCGCCATCAAGTCGGTGCGCGGCGGCGTCACCATGCTGATCAAGAAGGTCGCCGACGGCACCTTCGAGGGCGGGCAGATCTATGGCGATGCCGGCCTGGCCCCCTACCACGACTTTGAGGAGAAGCTCCCCACCGAGCTCAAGGACGAGTTGGTGCGGATCGCGGCCGGCCTCAAGGACGGCTCGATCAAGACCGGCTACGGCGAATAGTCGCCCAGCACAGTGACCACTGAGGGGAGGCTGCGCCTCCCCTCAGTGCCAGTGGACCCACAGTCTCGCCTTGTTTCCCCACACAGGAGTCCGCATGGGTGATCCCGTCGATCCTGGCAGCAACACTTCCCGCTGGCTGGTTCACCTGGGCCGGCCCTTGGTAATCCCCGCCCTGGCCATGGCCACGGCCTTCCTGCTCGGCGCGGTCATCATGCTCCTCTCGGGTGACAACCCCGTCGACGCCTACCAGGGCCTGGTGCGGGGCGCGCTGGGCTCGGCCGAAGCCGTCTCGCGCACGATGCGGACGGCCACGCCCTTTATCCTCACCGGGCTGTCGGTGGCCTTTGCCTTCCGAGCGGGGATGTTCAACATCGGGGCCTCGGGGCAGTACATGATGGGCACCGCCGCCTCGGTGGCGGTGGGCGTCTCCATCGAGGGGCTGCCCATCTGGATCCACCTGCCCCTGGCCGTGTTGGCCGGCTTCCTGGCGGGCGCCCTGTGGGGCGCCATCCCCGGCCTCCTGAAGGTCTGGCGCGGCGCCCACGAGGTGATCACCACCATCATGCTCAACTATCTGGCCTCGCTGTTCACCGGCTGGCTCGTCTACGCCGGCGGCACGCAGGGCCAGCAGCCCGGCCCCCTGTCTGACCCGGTGGCGGCCGCGCGGGGCATCTCTCAGACGGCGCCGGTGCTCGAGACGGCCCGCCTGCCGCAGTTCTTCCCCGCGGTGTTCACGCGCGTGCACTGGGGGATCGGCATCGCCCTGCTGGCGGTGCTCGTCATCTGGTGGGTGCTGCGGCATTCGACCTTTGGCTTTGAGATCCGCACCGTGGGCGCCTCGACGGCCGCGGCGCGCTACGCCGGCATCCGCGTGAACTGGACCATGGTGGCGACGATGGCCATCGCCGGGGGGCTGGCGGGGCTGGCCGGCACAGTGGAGACGCTCGGCCTGCACCAGCGCTTCGCCCCGGAGTTCACCGGCTCGGCCGGCTTTGAGGGGATCACCGTGGCCCTCCTGGCCAAGAACGACCCGCTGGGCGTGCTGCTGGGGGCGCTCCTCCTCGGCGGGCTGTACGGCGGCTCCGCCAAGATGCAGTTCGAGTCGGGCGTCCGGAGCGAGATCATCCAGGTGGTGCAGGCGCTGGTGCTGGTGTTCGTGGCCGCGCCGGAGATCATCCGCACCCTGTACCGCTTCCGCAAGCGCGCCCCCGAGGAAGACCTCGCCGAGACCAAGCTGGCGACGGGCTGGGGAGGGTAGCATGTCCATCCGAGACCGTGCCGGTCGCCGGCTGCTGGCCGTCACCCGCTCGTCGGCCTGGATCAGCATCGCCGTGGCGGCGTTGCTGGCCCTCCTGGCCATCCTGGTGGGCACCACCCGCCTGGGCCAGGGGCCGCTGCGCACCTTCCTGGGCACCGGCGTGCTGCGCTTTACCCTGCGCGCGGCGGTGCCGCTGATCTTTGGCGCCCTATCGGGCATCCTCTGTGAGCGCTCGGGCATCATCAACATCGGCATCGAGGGGATGATGCTGGCCGGCGCTTTCGGGGCCTTTGTGGTCAAATCCCACACCACGCCGCTGCCTTTGCCGCTCAGCCTTTTCCTGGCCACCGCGGCGGCCGTCCTGGTGGGCGGGGTGATGGGCTTTGTCCACGCGCTGTTCTCGATCCGCTTCCGCATGAACCAGGTCATCTCGGGCACGGTGATGATCATCCTGGCCGGCGGCCTGTCGACCTACCTGTTCTCGCCCGACTGGGTATCGACGGGCAAGTTCGGGGATATCAGCATCCCGCTCCTGTCGCGCATACCGGTGTTGGGGCAGCTACTGTTCACCAACGGCCTGTTGACTTACCTGGCGTTGGTGCTGGTGGTGGCCATGCAGATACTACTCTTCCGCAGCCGCTGGGGGTTGCGGACGCGGGCCATCGGCGAGCACCCCCGCGCGGCAGACACGGTGGGCATCAACGTCAACCGCTGGCGGTACATCAACACCACCATCGGCGGGATGCTGGCCGCGCTCGGCGGCGCCTTCCTGGTGCTCG
>JAAZBY010000164.1 GCA_012513595.1 Chloroflexota bacterium | reverse complement strand
GAGGATGTGGCCATCATCCCCGGCGAGCTCGTGGCGCGCATTCGCGGCCTGCAGACCCACCGCACCAAGGTGGATCAGGTGGCGCCCGGCTATCGCGTAGCGATGAACCTGGGGCGCACCGCCACGGAGAACCTGGCTCGCGGACAGGTCGTGGTGCGGCCGAACACCCTCATCCCCACCATGATGCTGGATGCACGTCTCGACCTGCTACCCAGCGCGGGCGGCCCTTTGCAGCATCACGCGGCGGTCGACCTGTACCTCGGCACCGCGCGGGTGGAGGCCCGCGTCCGCCTGTTGGACGCTGCAGAGCTGGCCCCCGGCCAGAGCGGCCTGGTCCAGTACCGGCTGAGCGCGCCACTGGTGGCCGCCCGCGGCGACCGCTACATCGTCCGCATCCCCTCCCCGAGCCAGACGGTCGGCGGAGGTGAGGTGCTGAACGTCCATCCCGGGCGACGGCACCGCCGCAACTCGCCCGAGGTCCTGGCTATGCTCCAGGCCCTGGAATCCGGCGAGCCCCGCGCGGTGCTCAAGCATCTGCTGGCCGCCCAGCGGGTCATGCGCGCGGGGGAGCTAGTGGCGCTCAGCGATCTGCCCCCTGGTACCGCCAGCGAGGCGCTGGAGGCCCTGATCGCCGCGGGGCGCGTGGTGGCGCTAGTGCCCGGCGGCGCCACACCCGGCAGCCGCGGCGAGATGGGCGTCGCCACCCGCGCCGGTTGGGACGCGCTGCTGAGCCGCATTACTGAACTGCTGCGCGCTTTCCACCTGCGCTATCCCCTGCGCGTGGGGATGCCCAAGGAAGAACTGCGCAGCCGGCTGGACATGGACGCGGCCCTCTTTGCCGGGCTTTTGGCCCGCGCCGACTCGGATGGCCTGCTGGCGCTCACGGCGGCCTCGGTGGCCCTTCCCGAGCATCGGGTGCGCCTGACGCCCGAACAGAGCGAGCGCGTCGGCCGGGTGCTCGAGGCCTTCCGCAAGAGTCCCTTTGCGCCGCCCTCCCTGCCGCAGGCCGAGGAGGCCGTCGGGGCCGAACTCCTTGGGTACCTGCTCGACAGCGGCGCCCTGGTGAAGGTCACCGACGAGGTGCTCTTTGAGCGCGAAGCACGCGAAGAGATGGAGCGGCGCGTAGTCGCCTTGGCCCAGGAGCGCGGCCAGGTCACCGTCGCCGAGGTGCGCGACCTGTTCGACACCAGCCGCAAGTACGCCCTGGGCTTGCTGGAAGACCTTGATCGTCGCCGGGTGACCAGGCGCTTGGGGGATGCGCGCGTGCTACGCTGATGCCGTCGCCGCCGGGCCGCGCGCCGGGTCCTGGCAGGCCCGGCAACGTTGTGATAGACTGGCCCCTGCCCGCCGCGCGGGAAGCCGCGCCCACTGGTCTAGAAGCGCATGACAGCCAACGACACGCCAGACCCAGACAGCCTAGCAATATCCTTCGACCCCACGGTGGCCCGGCGCCTTCAGGCCCTGGCGGCCGACCGCGGCGAGGCGCTGGACGCCCGCGCGCGCGCGCATCTCCTGGAGTGGCTGGGCGACTGGGGCCTGCGGGTGGCCACGCATGCTGTTGCCCCCGGGGAAACGCTGTGGGCCATCGCCCGCCGCTACTACGGGGATGGCCACAAGGCCGACGTGCTGGCGGCCTACAACCGCATCGCCGACCCGACGCTGCTACAGGTCGGCGATACGATCGCCGTGCCGGAGCCGGTCGAGTCGGCGCCGCTGCCGGCTGGCCAGTCTCCCTACCTGCACGGCCTGCATGACCGCGGCGGAGAGTACCTCATGGAGCGCGCCGGCAAGCCCGGCTGGGTGCTGTGCAGCGAGACGGTAGGCGCAGACCCGAACGATTGGAGCAGCGAGGCGTATGCCGACCTGGCCGACCGCGGCCTGGGCGTCATGGTGCGGCTGAACAACGGCTACTGCCCGGGGGGCACCCTGCCGCCCCGGCAGGACTATGCGGCCTTTTCCCGGCGGTGCGGCAACTTTGTGGAAAAGTCAGACGGCTGCCATTTGTGGGTCATCGGCAACGAGCCCAACACCGCCGTGGAGCGGCCCGGCGGGCCGCGACACGGACAGCCGATCCTGCCTACCGACTATGCGGCCGCCTTTCGCGCCTGCCGGGACGAGATCCGCTCGCGCCCGGGCCACGAGGCGGACCAGGTCATCACCGCGGCGGTGGGGCCCTGGAACTCGCAGACGGCCTACCCCGGCAATCTGCGCGGTGACTGGGTGACCTATCTGGCCGATATCCTGGCCGCCCTGGATGACGCGCTGGACGGCATCTCTCTCCATGCCTACAGCCGGGACGCTGACCCGGCCTCCATCTGCAGTGAGGAGAGAATGGCGCCCCCCTTCCAGGAGCGGCGCGCCGGGTTTCGCGCCTACACGGACTTTATGGCCGCCATACCCGAGGCGCTGCGCCACCTGCCCGTGTACATCACCGAGGCCGACCAGGACGTGGCCTGGGAGGACGCCAACCGCGGCTGGATCCAGGGCGCCTATGACGAGGTCGCGGCGTGGAACAGCCACCCGGCACACCAACGGATCCGCAGCCTGATTCTTTACCGCTGGCAACGGCGTCCCCACGATATCTGGCACCTTGAGGGCAAGCGCCAAGTGCTGGCCGACCTGGAGGGCGCCCTTCGGCTCGGCCATCGCTGGCACCCCTAGCACGCCACGACGGAGCGCGGACATGTGGAAAGCATTGCGAAACAGCCGGCTGGCAGGGGCGCGAGACCGCAGCGCCTCACCGCGGGATGCCGGCGCCGAAGCGAGCGGCACGGGCGGCGTCATCAAGGAACCCCCGATGGAGATCATCGGCAAGTGCCTGACGGCCGACGAGTTCGTGGCTTATGTAGAGCAGCTGAGCATTCCCGAGCCGCGCCCGACCCGGGTGTTCCTGCACCATACCTGGAAGCCGACGCCCGAGACCTGGCACGGGTACGACACGATCCTGGCGATGAAGTCGTACTATGAGCGCCAACCTTGGACGGACCTGGACGGGCGCGAGCACGAGGGCTGGACGGTGGGGCCGCACGTCTTTGTCGCTCCCGACGGCATCTGGCTTTTCAGTGATCTGCGCTATGACGGCGTCGGCGTGTATGGGCACAACTACCGCTCGCGCCACGTGGAGATGGTCGGCAACTATGACCCTGCGCCGCCCAGCGGCTCGATCCTGGCCGATACCGTCGCGGTTCTGGGCATCCTGCACGAGCGGCTGGGGCTGAGCGTCAGCGATCTGGCCTTCCACCGCGACTTTTCCACCAAGACCTGCCCGGGCGTCGCCGTACAAAAGCCCTGGATGCAGGGGCTGGTGCAGCAGTGGCTCGCCGAGTATCGGCGCGCGCGCGCCGAGAAGATGGCCGCGGCGCGCCGGGCCGTCACGGCGCGGGTGCAGAACCTGCTCGTGCAGGCCAACCCGAACTTTGTGCTCTCCAAAGAGGCGACCAGGCGGGGCCTGGTGGGCCCGATCAGCCACGAGATACCGATCGAGTTGGACAACAAGGCCTACGTCGTGCAGTTCTTCGCCGAGGCGTTGCTGGTCCCCGTGCCGGAATGGAAGGGAGCGCAGTCGCTCCACGAGTACGAAGAGATGCACTGGGGTCGGGCCCTGCAGGAGCCCACTCAGACCGCCCCAACGGAGGGCGCTGAGGGCACCCTGCTCGACATGCCACCGACGCCAGAGGATCCGTTCCCGTATACTCCCCGTTGAGAGACGCCACCCGTCACACCGGAGCCAAGGATTGGAGCCATGAACGATCTGGTCAACCGCTGTCTGGAGGACCTGGAGGAACGCCTGGATCCCGCCGAAGAGGAGCGCATCCTGGCGGAGTGGCTGGCCTTCACTGAGGGACGCTTTACAGGCGACATCTTTACGCCGCAGCGGGGCCGCCCGAACCCCGCCCGCGTCGAGTGGCCCAAGGTCGGCGTCAACCCGGCCCTGGAAGACTATGATGCGATGATCCTGCAGCAGTTTGGGGCCGTGTCGGCGGTGCTGGAAGGGGCCGGCGGCGCCATGCTCAACGTGCGCAGCAACTATGGTTCCAGCATCGCGCCGCTCCTGTTCGGCGTCGAGCCCTTCATCATGGCCGAGGAGCTGAACACCCTGCCCACCTCAGTGCCCCTGAACGACGCCAACGCGGTGCGCCGCCTGGTGGATGCCGGCATCCCCGACCTGCAGACCGGCTTTGGTGGCCAGGTCCTGGAGATGGGCCAGCGGTTTGCCGAGATCGCCTGCCTGTACCCCAAGATCGGCCGCTACGTGGTCATCTACCACCCCGATCTGCAGGGGCCGATGGACATCTGCGAGGTCGTCTGGGGCGCCACCATGTTCCTGGCCCTCTATGAGCAGCCGGACCTGGTCAAGGCCTTCCTGGAGCTGGCCACCCAGACCTACACGGCCTTCCTGAACGAGTGGCTGCGGACGGTGCCCTTTCGCCCGTACGCCAACGTGCATTGGGGCCTGATGCACCGCGGGAACATCATGCTGCGTGACGACTCGGCGATGAACCTGTCTCCGGCCATGTTCGACGAGTTCATCCGCCCGTACGACCAGCGCCTGCTGCACGCCTTTGGCGGAGGGGCCATCCACTTTTGCGGTCGGGGCGATCACTATATCGCTAGCATGTGCGGCATGGAAGGGATGCACGCCATCGCCATGTCACAGCCTGACCATAACGACATGGAACGGATCTACCGGCACACCGTGGACCGCGGGATCATGCTGCTAGGGTTGCAGCGCTCCGAGGCGGAGCGCGCCCTGGCTGCCGGGCGCGACCTCCACGGCAACGTGCACTGCTCGGAGCCGCCCCGTGCGGGCTGATACGTGCTCAGAGGTCTGCCCCACCGTTGGCACCGGCGCGGCCGCTCTGCCGGGGGCAGGCCACAGGTTCTCTGTATAGCGCAAGGAGCGTAGAAGGATGCGAATCGAACACCTGGCTTTCAACGTCAAGGACCCGCGGGCCGTCGCGGCCTGGTACCGGGACCATCTGGGTATGACCATCGCGCGCCAGATGGACGACGCGGCGGTCACGACCTTCCTGGCCGCCGAGACGGGCCACGTCCTCCTGGAGATCTATAACAACCCGGCGGACGCGGTGCCCAACTATGCCGAGATGGACTTTTTGCTGCTGCATATTGCCTTCGAGTGCCACGACGTCGCGGGCGAGAGCCAGCGGCTGATTGCGGCCGGGGCTACTGTGGCCGACCCGCTCAAGACGATCCCTTCCGGCGACCGCATGATCATGCTCCGCGACCCGTGGGGCCTGGCCATTCAGCTGGTGCAGCGCGCCAAGCCGATGCTCAAGTAGACACACAGCGCCGGGTGGCGGCCTCGGCCGCCGCCCGGTTAGGCGCCGTACCGCGGCGCCGCTCGCGCCGGTTGGCCAGTCTCGTAGGGTTTGCCACTATCCCCGCTCGGCGGGCAGGTATTGCTGGAGGCAGATGATGATCAAGTTTGGTATCGTGGGGATCGGCGGTTTCGCCGGTGTGTGGGTGCGCTCGCTTCGTGCCCTGGAGGAGCAGGGTGTCGCCCGGCTCGAGGCGGCCGTGGTGCGCAACCGCGACAAGTACGCGGAGCAGGTCGCCCGTATGGAGGCAGAGGGGCGCACGATCTATGCCTCCCTGGATGACATGCTCGCCGCCGGGCACGGCACGCTGGACGTGATAGGAGCGCCCACCGGTATCGCCTACCACGAGCCCATGGCCGTGCAGACCATGGAGGCCGGCTACAATGTGCTGATTGAAAAGCCGGTGGCCGGCACGGTTCAGGAGGCCGAGAGCATCGCCAGGGCCGAGGAGCGCACCGGGCGCTGGTGCGCGGTGGGCTACCAGCAGATCTACTCGCCCTCTACCCGGTGGCTGTGCGACAAGCTGCAGAGCGGCGCCCTCGGGGCCCTGCGTGAGGCCTATTCGGTGATCTGCTGGCCGCGGGGCCTTAACTACTATGAGCGCAACCCCTGGGCCGGGCAGCTCCGCGCCAATGACCGCTGGATCCTCGACGGCCCGGCGACCAACGCCACCGCCCACCATATCAACAACCTGACCTACGCCGCCCAGGCTGTCGAGGGCGACGCGTTTGCCATCGCCTCGGTGCGCGGCGAGCTGTACCGCTCGAAGGCCATCCCCTCCTATGACACGTCGTGCATCGAGATCATCACGGCGCGCGGCACACGGCTGTGCCATTATGTCACCCACGCGTGCGTCGAGTCGACGGAGCCGCAGTCGATCTTTCACTGCGAGAACGGCTCGGCGTTCTGGTACCGCCCGACCGACACGGTGACGATCACGTACAAGGACGGCTCGGAAGAGTCCTACAGCAACCCGGATCCCGGCAGCATTCACCCGGGCATGTTCGCACAGATTTCTCGCGTCCTGACGGGTGAAGACAAGGCCGTGCTGTGCGGCCTGCCCGAGGCGTCCCCGCACGTCCTGGCCATTGACCTGGCCTTCGAGTCGAGCCGTGGGATCATCCCGGTCGCCCCGGAGCACACCTACACGACCACCGTGGGCGGTTCGCCGCTGCTGGCCATCCACGGGGTGGAAGACGCGCTCCTCACCGCGTTTGACCAGGGGTGTATGCTCTCAGACCTGGACCTCCCCTGGGCGAGAAAGACCGCCGCGGCCAACGCAGCGGGTTACACGCGCTTCCCGAGCGAGGAGCTGGGCAAGATCCTGTCTCCGCTGGCCTAGCGCCGAGCGGGGCAGTTGCCGCCGCATCGCGAGGATCAGAGAGCCGCCCGTCAGGCAAGACGGGCGGCTCTTTGGCGTACAGCAGAAGGTGCAGCGGCGACGAACGGCTAGGCCAGCCGCCCGCGCATAGGGTCTCCGGCAGCCCCGTAGAGTGCCTGGCGCTTGAGCAGGCCCAGCAGCCCGGCCTCGTCCATCTCCCGCCGCAGGAGGCGTGCCTGTTCGGCAGAGAGATGGGGCATGGGGGGAACGCAGTTCCCGACCCTGAAGCCCATGGAGTTCAGCAGCGCCTTGACGCCGGGCAGCACCCCGTAGTGTCGCAGTACCGCGATCAGGTCGCCCGCGGCGTGCTGCAGGCGACGCGCCGTGGCCAGGTCGCCGGCGGCCGCCGCACCCATGATGTCGATGTACAGCCGCGGCATAAAGTTGTACATCGTGCCGATGGCTCCATCCACCCCGAGCGCAAAGGTGGCCAGAAAGAGCGGGTCCGGGCCTGAGAGCACCGTGACCTTCTCGGGGTCGCGCAGCGCCAGCAGGCGCGCCAGAGTACCTAGGTCCTCCGACGTGTACTTGAGGCCCGCGATGCCATCGATCGCGCAGATCTCCAGGATCTGTTCGGCGTTCATCTGCACGCCGGTGGCGTCGGGGATGTAGTACATATACAGGGGCACGCTGGAGGCCGCGGCGATCGCGCGATAGTGCTCCTTCACGGCGGCAAAGGTGTACCCATAGTAGAAGGGCGGCACGGCACTGACCGCATCAGCCCCGGCGAGGTTGGCGTGCTGGGCCAGCTCGACCGCGGTGCCCGTGTCAGCGGTACCCACGTGAACCATCACGGGCACGCGGCCAGCCACCGCCGCGATGGACACTTCGGCCATCTCCCGGCGGCTCGCCGGGCTCAGCAGGACGCCCTCGCCCGTGCCGCCACACACGTAAAGCCCCCCGATCCCGGTGGCCACCAGCGCCTCGATGAGTTCCTCCGCGGCCCGAGCGTCAATCGCCCCGTCAGCGGTGAGCGGCGTCACCAGAGCGGGCCAGATGCCGGTGAACATCGACATGGGTTCATACTCCTTGTGGCTTGGTGTGCGGCCGCCCTGCGGGCCTGGCCCGCGCGGCTACCGCTCTCTGCCGGCATTCTAGCATGCGCCGCGGTGGACGGCAAGGCAGCGACGACCAGTCTGGCGCGCTCGCGCTGCCCTTGTCCCGCTTGGCGGCAGATGCTACAATCGCCGCCTGATCGGGCCACTTCCCGGCCGCATCCGGAGGACCGCCCTTGCCATCCAGTACACGCAAAAGAACCGAGCTCGCCGCTTTGGTCGACCTGGGCATCACCGCCGTGCGGCACGGCCGCCACGAGCGTGCCCGCCGCTTTCTCGAGGCGGCCTTGGCCATCGATCCCACCCACGAGGACGGACTGCTGTGGCTGGCGGCCATCACCGACGATCGGGACGAGGCCAACGCCATGGTGCGCCGCGCCCTACGACACCATCCCGACAGCGGCCGCGCCCAGGCGGCCCTGCGCTGGCTCGACCAGCCCTCGGCCGATACAGCGGCCCGCCCTGAGGGCGACGCCCCGCAGCCGTTCCGGCCGCCCTGGGAGGCCTATGCCCCGGCGTCAGTCGCCCGCCGCCGCCCAGCCGAGGAGCCGGCGGCTCCCGACGCAGGGGTCCCGGTTGCGGAACCGCAGGTCGTGCCCACCGACTTTTTTCTCTGGCAGCCCCCCGCCGTGGCTGCGCAGGAGGACGACCTCCTCGCGAGTCCCGGTGGCGCGGTGCATCGCGGCGCCAGCCCGGCACACGGTCGGCCCTCGCCGCCGGTCCGGGGCCTGCACCTCGAGGAGCGCCCGCCGGTCAGCCTGCGCCGCGCTCGCCGGGGCTGGGGCACGTTGCGAAACCTCCTGATGGTCGCCATGCTGGCCACGGTCTTCCTGGGTGGCGGAACCCTGGCGGTTCTCTTGAGCAGCGAAGCGCAGGCGCAGAGCGCCCGCGTGGCCCTGGGGGCCATCACCCGCACGCCCACACCGACTCACACGCCGCAGGCGACGGCGACGGCGACTCCCTCGCCCACGGCCACGGCTACGATCACACCGGTGCCCTCCGCCACGCCGCTGCCTACATCGACGGCCACACCGTCACCGACGCCGCTGCCGACCTGGGCCACGGCCGCTTTCTTGCCGCTCCCGCTGGAGGAAAAGTGGATCGAAGTGGACCTGACGCAGCAGATGCTGTACGCGTGGGAGGGAACCGAGAGGGTCTACTCCACCGAGATCTCCAGCGGCAAGGACGACACTCCCACCCGCGTGGGGCGCTTCCGCATCCGCAGCAAGCACGTGTCGCAACACCTGGTCGGCCCGGGCTACTCTCTTCCTGATGTGCCCTTTGTGATGTACTATTCCGGCGCCTTTGCCATCCACGCCGCCTACTGGCACGATCAGTGGGGCGCACCCGTGAGCCATGGCTGCATCAACATGCGCCGGGAGG